>PWHO01000272.1 GCA_003555385.1 Bacteroidales bacterium | reverse complement strand
GAATCGACCTGCAGTCGGTTCCGGCTATGGTTAGCAGGCCCCAATACCCTCCAATACCCGTCCGTGGAATTTACTTCCTTCCGGGGTAGACTTTCAGGGCCTCCTCAATGCACTTCATGGCTTTTTTCAGGTTTTCCACGTTCAATACGTAGGAGATACGCACCTCCTGTTTGCCGGCGCCGGGGGTCGCATAAAACCCGGTGGCAGGGGCCAGCATGACTGTTTGGCCCTCATAATCGAATTCTTCCAGCAACCATTGGCAAAACTTGTCACTGTCGTCGATCGGGAGGCTGGGTGCCACGTAAAAGGCCCCTTTGGGGGTCGGGCAAATGACGCCGTCCATTTTGCTCATTGCTTCTACGACAGTATTCCTGCGTGCGAGGTACTCGCTGATGATCTCGTCAAAGTAACTGTCAGGGGTGTCCATGGCTGCCTCAGCGGCAATCTGCCCCAGTGAGGGCGGGCTGAGCCGTGCCTGGGCAAACTTCATGGCTGTCTGCATCACTTCCTTGTTCTTTGAAACCAGGGCACCGATACGGATCCCGCAGGCACTGTAACGTTTACTTACAGAATCAAAAAGTACCACATTGTTCTCAATACCCTCCAGGTTCATTACCGAATAGTGGGTATGACCGTCATAACAGAATTCACGATACACCTCATCGGCAAACAGGAAAAGGTCATACTTCTTGACAATTTTCCGCAATACCTCCAGTTCCTCTTTGCTGTAAAGGTAACCTGTGGGGTTATTGGGGTTGCAGATCATGATTGCCTTGGTCTTCGGTGTGATCGCTTCCTCAAAGTCCTCAATGGGAGGGAGGGCGAAGCCGCTTTCGATGGTCGAAGTAATGGGTTTGATCTTCACACCCGCACTTGTGGCAAAGCCATTGTAATTGGCATAAAACGGCTCCGGGATGATGATCTCATCATCCGGATTGAGGCAGCTTTGTACGGCAAAAAGGATGGCTTCAGAGGCACCGGCGCCAACGATGATGTCGTCCGGTGTAACGTCAATGTTATGTTTGGCATAGTATTCACACATTTTCTCCCGATAGGAGAGAATGCCCGCAGAATGACTGTAGGCAATCACCTCCAGGTCCAGGTTGTGCATGGCATCGATCATGGGTTTCGGAGTGGGAATGTCCGGCTGTCCGATGTTCAGGTGATACACCGTGGTGCCCCTTTTCTTGGCCTGTTCTGCATAGGGAACTAACTTACGAATGGGGGACGCAGGCATCATGCGTCCTTTTTCTGATATTTTTGGCATAATTCAGTTTGTTATGTGGGTGAATAATTTTTTCTTGGCAGGACAAAGATGTCAATATTTTTTAATTTACGGCTGATCTTCCGGAATAACTTCCCCCTTTACGGTAACAATGAGGTTTTTTTGCCAGGCATTGGTGTGGATGGTCACTTTCCTTTCAAACGGACCGAGCCGGCTCGTGTTATATCGAAAGCGTATGCTGACGGTATCACCCTGGTTAACGGGTGTTTCCGGCCAGGTGGGGATCATCAGCCCGCATGAGCTTCTGATCCTGGCGATCAGCAGATCCGGGACACCGAGATTGGTAAGGGTGATGTATCCGTCACCGTTACTCCCCGCCTGCATGACTCCCATGTCAATCTCTTCCTCTGCCAGTAATGCATAAGGATATCGTGACTTTATTTCGTCCTCATTGGTGTCGTTTGCCAGCCCCGACTGTAACATACAAAGGCTGATTATCAGGATCATGATAATGCCCGGAAGTGTGTTTTTCATATTGCTTGCGATGTTTTGAGATGATTCCTGGTATGTTTTGTTAGGATGGTTGGTTTTCCCGTCAGGAAATTACCTCTTCATGGCTTCTTCAATATCCCTGATGGTTCGAGGTGCCGCTGCCGAGAGGTTCTCATAACCGTTTTCGGTGATCAGGATGTCGTCTTCGATTCTTACCCCGATCCCTTCATATTTTTCATAAATGGGCCGGACCTCTTCCACAAAAGCGTTCAGCTCCTCTTCTGTGGCCAGGTGACCGAACATTTCATGGATCCCGTCAAGGAGGTTTTCCATAAAATACAGGCCGGGTTCCAATGTCATCACCATGCCGGGCTTAATTTCCCTGCCCCTGATCTCCGGGGTCAGGATGTGTTCATCCCGCTTATCGGTATCGAAACCGTAATCACCCGCATCATGGGTTTGAAGCCCGATGTAGTGGTTGACACGGTGCTGGATGTAAAAACGCTTTTGCCACCACGAGGTGGTGTCCGGGATCAGCCCCATCTGGTGAAGACCTTCCACCATGATTTCCATGGCTTTGTGGTTGCAGTCGAGCATCCGATAGCCGGGTTGTATTTTTTCCATGGCTTCATCACTGGCTTTGAGAACCAGTTCGTAGATCTCACGTTGCTCCGGGCTGAATCTGCCGTTTACCGGGATGGTACGGGTTACATCGGCAGAATACCCGCCCAGGCTGGCGGCTCCAATGTCCATCAGCAGCAGGTCCCCGTCTTGCAGTGTCCGGTTGTTGCGGGTGTGGTGCAGCAAACAGCTGTTGGGTCCGGAACCCACAATGGATGAAAAGCCGGGCTTTAAACCGTTTCGTCCGTAAATATATTCGATTTCAGCCTGTACTTCGTACTCAGCCTGTCCGGGTTCAACCGTTCGGAGTACATACTGGTGTGATTTGACCGTGACATCCACGGCCTGCCTGAGTTGGGCGATTTCCCATTCATCTTTAATGACACGGTGTTCATGCAAAACAGGCTGAAGGTCGCGAATGTCGGTGCGTTGTCCCATTGACTCCAGGATGCGGTCAACCTCATTTCTGATCCGGCTGTCATTTCCGTGCAGGAATATTCTCTCTTTGCCGCGGAGCAGTTCCGGAAGCATTTCATCGAAATCACCAATGGCATAAGCGGCGTCGGCGCCAAACTTTTCAATGGCTCCCTCTGTGCCGTGTACCTCTCCGGTCCACATTACGGTGTACACTTCCCATGGGGTTACAAACAGGGTGTAAGGGTCGTCGGCACCCGGCACAATGACGGCAGTTCCCCGGCGTTCATCGAAACCGGTCATATAACGGAAATCAACATCCGCTCCGGTGGAGATGATAATTATATCCGCATCTGTTTCTCCGATGATCTTCTCTCTGCGTTGTTCAAATACTTCCCTGTCAAAATCAGAGACTTCATGCTGGTGGATGAATTTCTCCGGGAGGTCCCCAAGCTGATAGGATTGTTTTTGCATGGTCATCGTTAAAATTATAAGGGCCAGCCCCAGGACAAGTATGCCAAGGCCCAGCACAAGGATGAAAAAGTTCCGGTTCATGGGTTATGAGAAATTTGTGGTGTGATTCAAAATCGGGTTGTTTTCAAGGGGGTAAATATAGTAAAGATTGTTGAAGTTTCGCTGCAGGTCAGCACCATCAACCACGGATTTAATATATTTGCGGTCATGAGAGGAGACCCGAAATTGTACGAGTTGCTGGACAAGCTGGAAATTCCTTTTGATTACCATGCCCACCCGGCTGTGCCCACTGTAGAAGAGGCTGCCAGGTACTGGAAAGACCTGGATGCCACCCATTGCAAAAACCTGTTTTTCCGGAATCATAAAGGGAACAGGCATTATCTTGTGGTGCTTGATCACAGGCGGGAGTTAAATATCAAAGACCTGGAGCAGCGCCTGAAACAGGGCAAGCTGAGCTTTGCCTCACCTAAACGTCTGCAAAAATACCTGGGGCTGACCCCGGGCTCGGTGACCCCTTTAGGTTTAATAAACGATACCGACAAGCACGTTCATCTGTTTCTGGATGAAGAACTGCAGGATTCAGAATCCATCAGCTTTCATCCCTGCATCAATACGGCATCGATAATTATCAAATACCGGGATTTTCTCCGCTTCCTCGAACATTGTGGCAACACCCGGGAGTATGTCCGTATGTATGATTAAGGTCTGATGGTTAGCCCGGAAGTAACCGGTCTAACTGTTACCCCAGGAATGCGATCAATACGCCGGCTGCGACTGCCGAACCGATCACCCCGGAAATGTTACTGGCCATGCAGTATTGCAGCAGGTGATTGTTCGAGTCGTATTTTACGGCGATCTCATTGGCTACACGTGAGGCCATGGGCACTGCACTGAGCCCGGTGGCGCCGATCAGCGGGTTGATCTTTTTGGTGGCAAACAAATTGTAAACTTTTACCGCCAGGATCCCTCCGGCCACTGAGATGGCAAAGGCCACGAGCCCACCGAAAATGATGCCCAGCGTACGGATATCCAGAAAGGTTGCCGATGTCATGGTGGCCCCTACTGTCAGCCCGAGGAAAATGGTGGCGGTATTCATGATGGGGCCTGTGGCAGCCTCTGACAAGCGTCCGGTGGCTACTCCGATTTCCTTGACCAGGTTTCCGAACATCAGCATGCCCAACAGGGGCACGGCGGTCGGCACAAAAAATGCCACAACGATCCCTAACACAATGGGGAAGGCTATTTTTACCGCTGTCATGTTCTTGATCACCTGCCCGGAAGGATATTGCTTATCCATGGCTTTCATGTTGATGGACAACTCCTTGCGGCTGCACATGGATTTGGCGATCGGCGGAATGATTACCGGCACAAGCGCCATGTATGAATAAGCGGCAATGGCTATGGGTCCGAGCATGTGCGGGGCCAGCAGAATGGATATGTAGATGGCCGTCGGACCGTCTCCGCCACCGATAATGCCAAGGG
>PWHO01000282.1 GCA_003555385.1 Bacteroidales bacterium | reverse complement strand
CGGCCTTCAGGCTTATCGCTCTTTTCCCTCAAAGCGATCTTCGACTGCAGATCGTCCTTTTTCTTTTTTAAATCTGCCAGAGATTTGATTTTTGTCATGACTCTTTTCCCGTTAGTTGTTACTTATTCAGTTTATTATATGTCAGTTGGCATGTAATTCCGCAAGATTCTCCCGGATCATCTCCTTTATAAATCTAAGGATTTCCGGATCATTGACAGGCATGCCGTCAAGTGCTTCTGTAATTTCCCTGGTGTCGGCCACATAGCTTTTGCCGTCTTTGTGATGCGCATACCGGAAACGAATTTCAGGGTTTCCTCCGATCAGCAGCCCCATTACCCCGGCGATGTCTCCAAGTACAGGGCGATCGATGTTGTCGTGCACAAAAACAGCCTCAATCGTTGTTCCCTTGCCCGGAGTCGACCAGAGATTCAGGTGCCCGCCGGTACGCTCCGCATTCTGTTTGAAAAGCGGGATTCCCAACCCCACTTTCCGCGTGGTCCTGGAGGTAAAATAAGGATCCAGCACCTTCTCCCGCATCTCCTCACTCATCCCACAACCATCATCCTCTACCCTGATCAGATACGTATTGACTTTTGTATCCTCTTCAATGGTGATGCGAATATCCTTCGCCCCCGCCGTGATCGAGTTCTGCACAATATCCAGAATATGTAAAGACAAATCCTTCATATTAGCAAGTAACTTGTGATCCCTTCGGGATCTATTAAACCAACAACCAACAACCGCTCCGCCCGTTTACCAACCCATTGGCATCTTTCCCAAACCACGGCCCATGCGAACCAACAACCAACAACCAACAACCTTCTACCTTATAACTTCCACCTTCCTCCCCTCCTCACCCTTCAACGCCATTTTAATTTCCGCAAAGCTACGGGTTTTCAGCAAGAAATAACACCCTGCATCTCCCACTTGCTCAGGAAAGTGGGCATCTGAGCTCTCGATCATCGAATAGCCTTTCAGTTCCGGATATTTTGCCCACATTTTTTCCGGACCACCGCTCTGTTTGGATATCTCCAGGGCATCCGCTTTCAGACCGGGGGGGATAAAACCCAGCTGACTAAACAGGCTGAAACTCGGCCGGTCAATATGAGCCGGAATAAACAGACCGCCCAGGCTATGCACCTTCTCCTCCACCTGGTCAATGGACTGGTCCAGGGCGGATATCAGCAGTTTGTCGATCTCCTCAACGATCATCTCCTCTTCATCGACAACCACCTGGTACCCGAAAGTATCCGGTTTGTTTTTCACATCCGGCATGTGCTTATCCAGGTACTCCTGGAAAGCCTCCAGGGAATCATTGTTTTCAAAGAACGTCAGGCAGTGGATCTCTTCCTTTGTGGTAACTTCCGCACCAGTCATTACGAAGACCCCCTCTTTTTCTGCCAGTTTTTTGATCAGCATTCCGTGCTTCGTGCTGTTGTGATCGGCAATGCCCAGGATGTCTACTCCTTTGCGGGCTGCCGCCTTGACGATATTGGCCGGGCTCATTTCCAGGTCACCGCAGGGCGACAACACCGTATGCACATGCAAATCAGCACGGTAGCTTCTCATTATTATTTGATCAGTTCATACAATTTCCCGGTAATCTCAAAGGTACTCATTGAGGTACCCAGAACCGGGATATTCTCCTCATCGCTTTGTTGGGCCGTATTGTCATCGGGCTCATGTCCCGAAACGAGTATTACAGCTGCCAGATCCTTCAGCGAAGCAATCGCCATTACGTTTTTATGCGTTTGCAAAGTAATCCAGATGTCCCCTGCATCCGCATTCCCCATCACATCACTCAGCAAATCCGACACATAACCACCCGTTACATCACGGTCAAGACCCTCAGCACCGCTGAAAACCTCCAGCCCAAGCACTTTAACAACATCCGCAACAGTCATAGCTTTATTTTTTAACGTTTATCATCCAGCAATGTATGATCCCTTTGTGATCCAAAAACTTCTTGCCAGTAACCTGTGATCCCGCCGGGATCTAAAAAACTTCTACCTTCTACCTTCCAGCTTCCCGCTTCGAGCTTCCAACCAACAACCTGCCATCTTCGTCCAACACTCACGGGCAACTTTCACCATCCTCCGCCCATGAGAACCAACAACCAACAACTCCCTGGGCCGTTTCCAGACTATTGGCAGCTTCCCCCTCACTCAGCCCATGAGAACCAACAACCAAAGGGTGCGCAGCACCCGACTAAAACTTATCCTCCCCCCATATCTCCTTCAATATCTCCATAGATTCCTTCGGCTGCAATTTCCCTTCCTGCTCCCAGCGCTTTTGCACGTATATACACTGGTTCACATTGGCCTTCCCCTGCACGATATCTTCAGCCAGGGAGTTACAGGTCGGAGACCCGCAAATGCCGCAATCCACATAAGGCAGGTCTTTCATGATCTCCTGCACCTTTCGCATCTTGAGCATGGCCTGCTCCATATCCTCATCCAGCTTATCCATGGCCCGGGGCTTGATCTGTGTCACCTTCAGATGCTCATTCAGGTAATCCGAATGATCCCGGATGGAGTCACCCGCCGTATCATAGATCATCGAATCATTGCCCCTGGCTGCTTCCTCAGCACGCATGCGCAACCGCTCAACAGTAAAGAACCGGTTCCCGCTTGTAAGGATACCGCCCGCACAGCTCTGGTCACAAGCCCTTAACTCCAGAAAATCGATATCGCTGATCTCCTCATTTTCCATTTTCTCGAGGAACTCAATCACATTCGACACCTCATCAATGGCCAGGGTTCTGCCGGGCATACGGGCAGATTCTCCTTCGGTGAGTGACCATACCATTTCTTCGGGCTGCAAAGGCTGCATGGCGGGCAGGCAGCAACTGCCTTTTCCGCTGAGGCCCTGCTTCACCTTGGTGTATATTTTATTGTAGATGAAATCCATATTGATCACCCCGGTAATGGGAGAACTTTCTTCACCCACGGGGCTTTTGATGGCAGCAATCTTGGCGGCACAGGGAGTGATGTAAAACACACCGGTATCCGCCGGGCTGGCGCCATCCTCCTCCAGCTTGCGGCGGTAATACATGGCCGCAATGTCCAGGGGAGCTTTCAGCAACATCAGGTTATCAGTGAACATGGGAAAGCGCACCTGGATCAGTCGCACGATAGCCGGGCAGAATGTAGAGATCAGCGGACGGGGAAGTTCCTTTTGCTCCATCATCCTGATCATCTCATCCTCCAGCACTCTGGTGCCGTGTTCCACCTCAAAAATATGGGTAAAGCCTGCCTCCATGAGCACGCTGCAGATCTGGCTGATCGACACACCTTCCGGGAACTGCCCCAGCAGTATATTGGGGATCAGTGCCACTCGGTGGGTATAGTCAAAAATACGGCTTAAGTCGTCCGCTTCCACGATAATGGCTCCGACCGGGCAAACCATATAGCATTTGCCGCAATCAATACACCGGTTATCGGTCAGTTCTGCCTTGCCCCCGTGAATACGGATGGCCTGTGTGGGGCATTCATTCATGCAGTGGGAGCATCCGATGCAGATCTCCTTCCTGAACTTCAGCGCATGATGAAAAAACTTGACCATTATATTATTCTTTATTATGCAGAAACATCACAATCTCCACCTCTGTTCCTTTGTCAACCTCGCTGCTTATTTGCATTTCGTCTGCGTTTTTCTTCATATTTGGGAGCCCCATTCCTGCACCAAAGCCCATCTCCCTGACCTGGCTGCTCGCTGTGGAATATCCCTCCTCCATGGCCTGATCGATATCGGGAATACCGGGGCCTTCATCCTTCAGTGTGATCCTGATCCGCTCCGTGTCTATATCAACGTATATGGTACCACTGTAAGCATGGGCCACAATATTCACTTCTCCTTCATAGGTGGCCACCACCGTTCGTTTAATAATGCCAATATCAACATTCAGTTTTTTCAGAATTTTCTTGATCTCGCTGGATGCAAATCCGGCACGGGTAAAATTCCCGCCATCCACATTGTATTCAAATTGCATCCGTTCAGCCATGGCTTATTAAAAAATGGGTTCCACACCGGCCTGATAAAGCAGCCCACATGTTTTGAATACAGAGTAACGGCATTCCAGCACCACCAGGTCGTTGTCTTCAGCCAGGGTGGTCATTTCGGGAGTAACCCTTTTGTTCCGCGCAAAAACAACGCATTGAATGTCGGACATTTCCGCCGTCCGAATGGTCTGCATATTCGCCAGTCCGGTAATCAGCAATACATTGTCATTCTTCAATGTCAGCACATCACTCATCAGATCCGAGGCAAAAGCCACGTCAATGGAGTAATCTTCACGTTCCTGTCCGCAAACAATGCGGGCATCAAGTAACCGGGCTATTTCTTTGACCTTCATAGGCGATGTTTTTTTATGCCTGTCTCATTAATAATTGCTTCTCTCTCTGATAATTCCAACCTGGTTTGCAATTGTGGGACAAAGATAAAATGTTGTAAATCAAAAAACAAATAAAGTTGTGAATTTATTCACATCCATAAAACACAAACTAAATTAACTTTGTCATATTCATAACATACATAAATCTCGACAGAGGTCATTGCAGGCATACGCAGAGGGTTTTGCCTATTTATCAGGCAGAAATTTAGAACCTTTCTAAAGAATTATCTCTACAGTGTGTATATTTGCCAAAAACACATCTTTACCAAAAACTCATCTCATGAAAGATACGCTGTACCGTTATTTCGTGAAGCTCAGT
>PWHO01000305.1 GCA_003555385.1 Bacteroidales bacterium | reverse complement strand
CGGAAAAAAGCAGTTACTTTGCAAAAAAAATTGAATCCATTGAACGGAAAACCAAGTAAATATAAATTTTAACCTGATGGGTACTTACGTATTATTATCTGTTTTGATCCTGATCACCTGCATTTTGCTGGTGCTGATCGTATTGGTTCAAAATGCAAAAGGCGGCGGACTCGCCTCCAATTTTTCTTCAAGCAACCAGATTATGGGTGTGCGTAAAACGACAGACTTCCTGGAAAAAACCACCTGGACCCTGGCCATTGTGCTGCTGATCCTCACCCTGACAACAAATTTCGTGATCCCCCGCGGTGAGGTGGCACGTGCTCCGCAGGAAAGTGAAGTGCGTGACCTGATCCCCGCCACAGAGGCACCCCCCGCACAACAGCTTCCCACCCAGGAAATTCCTGAGGAAGTGGAAGACATTCAGGATATCCCCGGAATGGAGGATATTGAAGACTAATCACAGATCAGGGATTCATAAAAAGAGTGTCAGAATGGCATACCGTTCTGACACTTTTTTTATGGCCGCATGGCAAAATATGCAAATTTGACGTGATAACTCCCGGTTTTTGGCCTTTGGCACAATATATGAATACCCCGACGTAGCATTATCCAATGTAAATCTCTTAACAAATCATATTGTCTAACAAGTAAAACAAAAGAAAATGGCAAAAGTAAACATCAAACCTTTAGCTGATCGCGTAGTGGTTGAGCCGGCCCCTGCGGAGGATAAAACAGCAGGCGGTATTATTATCCCCGACACTGCAAAGGAAAAACCCCAGATGGGTACCGTAGTAGCGGTTGGTGAAGGAACCAAGGATGCTCCTGTTACTCTGAAAGTCGGAGAAAAGGTGTTGTACGGAAAGTATGGAGGCACTGAATTGACGCTGGAAGGGAAAGATTATCTGATCATGCGTGAATCAGACATCTATGCCGTTATATAATAACTGAAAATAATCATTTCATAAAATAAAAAACATAACATCATGGCAAAAAACATAACGTTCAACCTGGAAGCAAGAGACGCACTGAAGAGAGGAGTCGACCAGCTTTCAGACGCTGTTAAGGTAACGCTGGGACCCAAGGGCCGCAACGTGATCATGGACAGAAAATTTGGTGCCCCCACTATCTCTAAAGATGGTGTGACAGTAGCCAAAGAAATCGAACTGGAAGATGCTGTAGAGAACATGGGCGCACAGATGGTCAAAGAAGTGGCCAGCAAAACCGCTGACGTGGCTGGTGACGGTACAACCACCGCTACTGTCCTGGCACAGTCTATCATCCGGACCGGCCTGAAGAATGTGGCTGCAGGTGCCAACCCGATGGACCTGAAACGCGGCATCGAAAAGGCCGTTGAAGAGGTCGTGAAAAGCCTGCGCAAGCAGTCGAAAGAGGTGGGCGACAGCAACGAAAAGATCGAGCAGGTAGCCACTGTTTCAGCCAACAACGACCATTCCATTGGCAAGCTGATCGCACAGGCGATGGCAAAAGTAAAAAAAGAGGGTGTGATCACCATCGAAGAAGCCAAAGGGACAGAAACCAGCGTGGAGATAGTTGAAGGAATGCAGTTCGACCGCGGATACATCTCTCCTTATTTCGTCACAGACAGTGAGAAAATGGAAACCGTATTTGAAGATCCCTACATCCTGATCTATGACAAGAAGGTCAGCACCATGAAAGATCTTCTGCCCCTGCTGGAAAAGGTTGTACAATCGGGCAGGCCCCTGCTGATCATTTCAGAAGATGTGGATGGTGAAGCACTTGCTACCCTGGTAGTGAATAAACTGCGCGGATCACTGAAGATAGCTGCCGTGAAAGCACCCGGATTCGGCGACCGCAGAAAAGCCATGCTGGAAGATATCGCCATTCTGACCGGCGGTACCGTTATCAGTGAAGAGCAGGGTTACAAGCTGGAAAACGCTGACCTGTCGCACCTTGGTAGCGCTGAGAAAGTGAGTATCGATAAGGATAACACCACCATCGTAAGCGGAAAAGGTGACAAAGCAAACATCAAGGCCCGCGTGAACCAGATCAAAGGGCAGATGGAGAACACCACCAGCGATTATGACAAAGAGAAGCTGCAGGAGCGTCTGGCCAAACTGGCAGGCGGTGTTGCTGTTCTTTACGTTGGTGCTGCCAGCGAGGTGGAAATGAAGGAGAAGAAAGATCGCTTTGACGATGCATTGCATGCCACACGCGCAGCCGTGGAAGAAGGCATTGTGCCCGGTGGCGGAATTGCCTACATCCGTTCACTGAAGGCCCTGGAAAAATTCAAGGGAGAAAATTCCGATGAAAACACAGGCATTGCCATCGTACGCAGGGCCCTTGAGGAGCCATTGCGCATGATCGTTGAAAATGCCGGAGTAGAAGGATCAATCGTAATCCAGAAAGTTATAGAAGGCAAGGATGACTTCGGCTTCAACGCCCGCACCGAGAAGTATGAAAACCTCTACGAATCAGGTGTGATCGACCCGACCAAAGTTACCCGCGTAGCGCTGGAGAACGCCGCTTCAATCGCAGGTATGTTGCTGACCACAGAATGTGTGCTGGCTGACATTCCGGAAGAAAAAGGCGAAGGTGCACCTCCGATGAACCCGGGTATGGGCGGCATGGGCGGAATGATGTAATCATTTAACCCTCAATATAAGCAGCCTTACCAAAGGTTGCTGCCAAATAAAAACGGATTGGTGTTGAAACCAATCCGTTTTTTTTGTTTCGGTGTTCCGTTGCGCCACGGCCAAGGTCAATAATTCACTGACCTATTCTTCACTCACGGTGATCTTCTCAATTTTATCGCCCTGGCGGATGTCATCAATGACCTCCAGACCTTCCACCACCTTGCCGAAACAGGTGTGGTTGCCATCCAGGTGGGCGGTATTGGTGCGGCTGTGGCAGACAAAAAATTGCGACCCGCCGGTGTTTCGGCCCGCGTGGGCCATAGACAACACACCACGGTCGTGATACTGGTTGCCGCCGTCGGTTTCACAATCAATGGTATAACCGGGACCTCCCATGCCGGTTCCGTCCGGACATCCTCCCTGAATCACGAAATCGGGTATCACCCTATGAAAGGTCAAACCGTCATAGAACCCTTTACGGGAAAGATCCACAAAGTTTTTCACTGTATTGGGTGCATCTTTTTTGTAAAACTGCACCTTCATGTTGCCTTTTTCTGTCTGGATATTTGCTGTTAACATAGGTAAGATTTATTTATTACTCAATCAATTTTAATTCTGCATTCAGACTGTCAAAAAAATCACCTTCAACCGATACCGATGAAACCGTATAATGCAGGGTGATCACACTTCCGCTCAGCACGCCCTCTCCTTCAATCTCGTAGAAATTATGTACCTGGGGTGATATGATAAGGCGCTGCCCGGCCACACGGGCTTCGGCATCCAGATCCATATTGTAAAAGTTGGAAATAATCACGAAGTCTTCCGTTCCCCGGTCACGGCGTATGATCACTTCGTATTCCGGCCGCTGCGCGTAGGTTACCTGGCTGTACTCCTCCACTTCATACCGGCCCAGAAAACTGCTGCGTTCATCCCCGTTATCCGAAGAGCAACCAGAGAGAAAAACGGCCATCAGAATAAAAAAGCCTGCAAGCCATCTTATCGGGTTACAGAAATACTGCATCAGCGAGATCATTCGTGAATAATTGCCATCAAAAATACGGATTTTATTCTCCCCCGGCATTATGCCTGCAAAAGTGTGAGCCAGGGAGGTAAATCTTATGTGCCCGGTTTTACTTTACCCGGCCCCTGCCGGCGGCCAGAATTACCCGGCCCCTAACGGCGGCCAGAATTACCCGGCCCCTAACGGCGGCCTGTGGCAGGAACATAAGACTCCAGGGGGTAGCGCAAACGTCTGAATCCGGTCAGATCTAACCGCGCACGTCCGACCACCAGCCCGGATTCGATGCGTACCGGTATCCTGTTTTTGTCATCCGATATCCAGATGGTCATGGGGTAAGGCTGGCTAAAGATCGGGCCTTCAAGTACCTCAGGTTTAAATTTAAGGGTATTGAAAGTTCCCACTGAAGTGGTGACCTGCTCCCGGCCTTCAAACAAGACCCGGCTCACATACACCGTGTCATGCATAAAGAGGTCAATCCCTATGGCGTCACCCGGTTCAAGGGACTCCAGACCCAATGAGCGCATATAATAAAAAGCCGATAAAATATCCTGCACCTGAAAAGGGATTTCCGTTGTTTCCCGGGTAGTTGCAGTCGTTTCACGGACGCTTCGGGCCTTAAGGTTCTTATGATCAAAGGTTACATTATAATCACGGCGGTAACTTCCTTCCCGCACCAGTTCTGCAAAACGAAGGGGCTTGCGGGCCTCCTGGTCAAAATAGGATTCATACCTGTTTTCCACCCTGAAGAAAAGGTTGAACAGACCCTTTGTATTCACTGTGGCTACAAAGTGCATCAAAGACTGCCCTCCAACCCGGGCAGACTGCTCCTTGACCTCCAGCACAGCATCTCCGGCCGTCACATTTCCTGTAACAAAGCTATTGTAAAGGACACGGTATTCAAACCGCTCTCCCATCCGGAAAGGAATTTCGACCGGCCCTTTCATTTTGCTTGCTTCCGTTTCTTTGGCAAAACCGGCAAAAGGCAGGGTCAGCAGCAGAATAAAGACAAGCAAATTAATGTGCAATATGTTATTAATCAACCATTTCATACCGTCGTTTTCTTAACACCGGCAATTATGGTGCCATACCCACCAGGATCAAAAAACCCGGATCATTGACAATGGCGAAAATCAAATAACGATATTGACGATCTTCCCTGGTACCACGATCACTTTTTTCGGGATTTTGCCCTCCAGCCATTTTTGGGCAGCCTCTGCCTCCAGCACCTGCTTTTCCACGTCCTCCCTGCTGCTGCCAGCCGGAAGCTCCATCTTAAACCGGGTTTTACCGTTGAACGAAACCGGGTAAAGTACCCTATCATCCTTTACCATTTTCTCATCCCACTCCGGAAAATCAGCCAGGGCCACACTCTCTTTATTTCCGAGAAGATGCCACAACTCCTCCCCGATATGTGGGGCAAAAGAAGACACCATCACGGCCAGGGGCTCCAGTATCTCACGCTTATTGCATTTGAGGTCTGTCAAATCATTCACGCATACCATAAAAGCACTTACGGCCGTATTGAAAGAGAAGCGCTCCACGTCCTCACTGATCTTTTTGATGGTCTTGTGAAGCACCTTTTTCTCCTTTTCCGTGGCCGGTTCCTCCGTAAAAGCAGGCTGATTGTGCTGGTCATGGTACAACCTCCACAGTTTCCGCATAAAGCGGAAAACCCCCTCAATTCCCTTGGTATCCCAGGGCTTGGCTTGTTCGATGGGGCCCAGAAACATCTCATACAGCCTCAGGGTATCGGCACCGTATTTTTCGATCAGGTCATCCGGGTTGACCACATTGTGGAACGATTTGGACATTTTCTCCACTTCCCATCCACAGATATATTTTCCGTCTTCCAGGATGAACTCCGCCTCTTTGTATTCAGGATTCCATTTCCTGAAGGCCTCCACGTCAAGTACGTCGTTGCCCACAATACTCACATCCACATGAATGGGCATGGTCTCATACTGATCTTTCAGGTTAAAGGACACGAAGCGGTTGCTGCCCTTCTCACGGTACACAAAGTTGGACCGGCCCTGTATCATCCCCTGGTTTACCAGTTTTTTGAACGGTTCATCCTTTACAGTCACACCAATATCGAACAGGAACTTATTCCAGAAGCGGGCATAGACCAGGTGACCCGTGGCATGTTCGGCCCCGCCCACGTACAAGTCCACATTTTCCCAGTATTCAACGGCTTCTGGCGACACCAGCTGGCTGTCATTGCGGGGATCCATATACCGGATATAATAGGCGCTGGACCCGGCAAATCCGGGCATCGTATTGGTTTCCAGCGGCCAGCCCTCACTGTTTTCCCAGTTTTTGGCACGGGCAAGGGGCGGATCACCGTCTTCCGTGGGCAAATATTTGTCCACCGGTGGCAGTTCAAGCGGCAGTTCCGTTTCGGGCAGTACATAAGGGGTCTCGTCTTTGTAATAGACCGGGAAAGGCTCTCCCCAGTAACGCTGACGGCTGAAAATGGCATCACGCAGACGGTAATTCACCTTCATATTTCCGATGCCTTTATCCTCAAGCTTCCTAATCACCGAACTTATGGCAGCGGGAACATCCATCCCGTCCATAAAACCACTGTTAACCATCGTACCTTCTTTGCCATCATGGGCCCCCTCGTCCACGTCACCGCCTTCCACAACCTCAATGATGGGAAGCTCAAAATGCCTGGCGAAAGCGTGGTCGCGGCTGTCGTGCCCGGGAACAGCCATAATGGCCCCGGTTCCGTAGCCTGCAAGCACGTAGTCGGCAATATAAACGGGAATGTCCTTCCCGGTAAACGGATGCACGGCATACCCGCCGGTAAACTGCCCGGAAACGGTTTTAACCTCCGTCATCCGCTCCCTTTCCGTTTTGTTGCCCGCCGCTTTTTTATAGGCTTCCACCTGATCGCGGTATTGATCCGTGGTAAACTTGTTTACCAGCTCATGCTCAGGGGCAAGTACCATAAAGGTGGCCCCGAAAACCGTATCCGGCCGGGTGGTAAACACCTCGATCCGTTCTTCCTTATGGCCCTTCACGGGGAAAAAAATGGTGGCCCCTTCCGAACGACCGATCCAGTTCCGCTGGATCTCTTTCAGTGAATCACTCCAGTCGACTTTATCCAGCCCTTCCAGCAACCTTTCGGCGTAGGCAGTAATGCGCAAAAACCATTGCTTCATTTTCTTCTGCTCTACCGGATGTCCGCCCCGGACAGAAAACCCTTCCTTCACCTCATCATTGGCCAGCACCGTTCCCAGTTTGGGGCACCAGTTCACATAGGTGTCCGCCAGGTAGGCCAGGCGATAATTCATCAGCACCTGCCGCTTCTCTTTCTCATCCATTTTCAGCCACTGTACGGCAGTAAAATAACCCACAGGGCTGCAGGCCGCATCCACATCAAGGTTTCCGCTTTTGGCAAAAAGGGCTTCCAGCTTACTGACGGGTTCAGCCTTGCCGGTTTTTTTATCAAAATAATGATCAAACAACCGGATGAAAGTCCATTGTGTCCATTTATAATAGGACGGGTCACAGGTTCTCACCTCACGGTCCCAGTCAAAGCTGAACCCGATCTGGTCGAGCTGTTCCCTGTATCGCTGAATGTTTTTCTCTGTGGTAATGGCCGGATGCTGACCGGTCTGGATGGCATACTGCTCTGCCGGCAGTCCATAGGCATCATACCCCATGGGATGAAGTACATTAAATCCTTTCTGACGCTTATAGCGCGCATAAATATCCGAGGCGATATAGCCCAGGGGGTGCCCCACATGCAATCCGGCCCCTGACGGGTATGGAAACATATCGAGCACATAATACTTGGGTTTGTCATGATCGACACACACCCGGTAGGTTTTCTCTTCTTTCCAGCGGTCCTGCCACTTCTTCTCTGTCTCTCTGAAGTTGTATTCCATGTTCTTAAGGCTTTAACAGCCTGCGAATTTAGTAAATGTTCCCTTTTTTGTTGTAATTTTGGAGCGTTTTTACCATTTACCAGCCATTAACACGCAAAATACGATAATTTATGGACCAAAAAAAGAAGCCCGGATTATTTGCAAATTTCCCCCCGGTTTCTACCAAAGAGTGGGAAGATAAGATACAAATAGATCTGAAAGGGGCCGATTATGAAAAGCGGTTGATCTGGAAGTCACCCGGCGGCCTGAAAATCAAACCCTATTACCGTGCAGAAGATTTGGAAAATTTGCCGCATACAAAAGTATTGCCAGGCGAATCTCCTTATGTGCGGGGAAAAAAGATCAAGTACAACGACTGGATCATCCGGCAGGATTTTGAAACCCCGGATCATTCCGAGGCCAACCGGCTGGCCCTCCAGGCCATAGAAAAGGGGGTGGATGCCGTCGGGTTCGATGCCACTGAGGTGACCGCTGAAGCGGAGATGAAGACCCTGCTCAATGGCATAGATCCGGAAAAAACAGCGATCCACCTGGTGCACGGCAAAAGCTACCCGGAGTTGCTGGATTACCTGATCGCCGTTACCTCCCGGAAAAAATCAAAGGGTTCCCTGAATTTTGACCCCCTCGGCTTTTTTGTCCTGTACAACAAGTTTTACGGAAACAAGGAAGACAACTTCCAGGAGGCCAAAGCCGTCATCGAAAAAGCCAAGAGCAAGCTGCCGGGCTTTTTTGTGTTGTCAGTAAACGGTCAGCATTACCACAATGCAGGCGCAAGTGTAGTACAGGAGCTGGCCTTCGCCCTGGCCCAGGGCAATGAGTACCTGGCACGCCTGACGGATTTGGGTCTTTCCGTGGATGATATCGCACCCAGCATGCAGTTCAGCTTCGGGGCAGGATCGAATTATTTCCTTGAGATTGCCAAATTAAGGGTCGCCCGGATGCTGTGGGCCCAAATCGTGAAGCAATACCAGCCGGCGGACGAGGCCTCTGAAAAGATGCAGATCCACGTATACACCTCCAGCTGGAATAAAACACTGTACGACCCCTACGTGAACATGCTGCGCACCACCACAGAGGCCATGTCCGGCTCCATTGCCGGGGCTGACAGCATCACCGTGGAGCCATTCGACAACACCTACAAGCGTCCGGACGACTTCTCCTACCGCATGGCACGCAACCAGCAGATCATCCTGAAAACCGAAGCCTATTTCAACAAGGTGGCCGACCCGGCAGCCGGCTCCTATTACGTGGAGAACCTTTGTGACTCCATCGGCAAAGCAGCCTGGGATCTGTTTCTGGAAATTGAAGGAAAAGGCGGTTTCATCCAATATGCATCCGACGGGCTGATCCGCACGGAAGTGGAAGAAGTTTGCCAGAAGCGCGACATGGACATTGCCATGCGCAAGCAGGTGTTCGTGGGCACCAACAAATACCCCGATACTGATGAACGCAAGCTTGACAAGATCGAACCCAGGGCTAAATTATCCGATCTTTCCGGGCTCCGCCAGTACAGGGGCACCCAGGCCTTCGAGGCACTCAGGATGGCCGTGGAGAACCACGCCGACAAAGGATTTGAGACCCCCAGGGTATTCATGTTCACATATGGCGATCCGGCCATGCGCAAGGCCCGGGCCAGTTTTGCATCCAACTTCTTTGGTGTTGCCGGGTACAAGATCATCGACAACCTGGGCTTCCCCGACATTGAATCCGGCGTAAAGGCGGCCACAGAATCCGGCGCTGAGATCGTGGTATTGTGCAGCAGTGACCCGGAATACCCGGAAATGGCACCGGCCGCCAGCCAGATCAAACAGCAGTCGCCCAACATTCAGGTGGTTGTGGCCGGAAATCCCAAAGAGGCCATGGATGAGCTTAACCAGGCAGGCGTGGACCATTACGTACACGTCCGCACCAATTTACTGGAAGCACTGACCCGTTACAACGAATTGCTGGAGATTGTTTAACCGCTATTGTTTTTCAGAAAAAATACATTATCATGCGACCAAATTTTAAAGATATATCATTCCGTCTCCCGAAACATCAACAAGGCGATTACCATGCATGGGAGAAAAAGCATGGCATTACCGAAGAATGGCAAACAGCGGAAAAAATCCCTGTGAAACCGGTATACGGGCCGGACGACCTGCTGGATATGGAGCATACCAATTATGCCGCCGGTTTGCCGCCTTACCTGAGGGGCCCATACAGCACCATGTATGTGATGAAACCCTGGACCATCCGGCAATATGCAGGGTTTTCGACGGCAGAAGAATCCAATGCCTTCTACCGCCGTAACCTGGCCGCCGGGCAAAAAGGTTTGTCAGTGGCATTTGACCTGGCCACCCACCGCGGATACGATTCTGATCATGAAAGAGTTGTAGGTGACGTAGGAAAGGCAGGGGTAGCCATCGACTCCATCCTGGATATGAAGATCCTTTTTGACGACATCCCGTTGGACAAGATGTCCGTATCCATGACCATGAACGGCGCCGTACTGCCCGTCATGGCCTTTTACATTGTAGCGGCCGAAGAGCAGGGCGTGAGCCTGGAACAGCTGAGCGGAACCATCCAGAACGACATCCTCAAGGAGTTCATGGTGCGCAATACCTATATCTATCCGCCCCTGCCGTCCATGAAGATCATCGCCGACATTTTTGAGTTCACCTCGCAAAACATGCCCCGCTTCAACTCTATTTCCATCAGCGGGTACCACATGCAGGAGGCAGGCGCCACATGCGACATCGAGCTGGCCTACACCCTGGCAGACGGACTCGAATACCTGCGCACGGGGATTGATGCAGGCATGGACATTGACGCCTTTGCCCCCCGCCTGTCTTTCTTCTGGGCCATCGGCATGAACCACTTCATGGAGATTGCCAAAATGCGTGCGGCCAGGATGCTCTGGGCCAAACTGGTGAAGCAGTTCAACCCGAAAAACCCCAAGTCACTTGCATTGCGGACCCACTCCCAGACCTCCGGATGGAGCCTGACCGAGCAGGATCCTTACAACAACGTGACCCGTACCTGTATTGAAGCCATGGGCGCCGTGCTGGGGCATACCCAGTCGCTCCATACCAATGCACTGGACGAGGCCATTGCCCTGCCCACCGACTTCTCTGCACGCATCGCAAGAAACACCCAGCTGTACCTGCAGGAAGAGACCAACGTAACCAAAGCCATCGACCCATGGGCCGGATCCTACTACGTGGAAGCCCTGACCAAAGAGATCACCGACCGCGCCTGGGAGCACATCCAGGAGATCGAAAGTCTTGGCGGTATGGCCAAAGCCATAGAAACCGGGGTGCCCAAGATGCGCATTGAAGAAGCTTCTGCACGTAAACAGGCCCGTATTGACAGCGGCAAAGATGTCATTGTGGGGGTCAACAAGTACCGCCGGGAAAAAGAAGACCCGATTGATATTCTGGATGTGGACAATACCGCTGTACGCGCCTCACAGATCAAGCGACTTGAGAAGCTGCGCGCAGAGCGTAACAACGAAGAGGTGCAGAAATCCCTGGACGCCATCACAAAGGCTTGCGAAACCGGTGAAGGCAACCTGCTGGCACTGTCTGTGGAAGCAGCCCGTAAGCGTGCCTCGCTGGGAGAGATCTCTACCGCCTGCGAAAAAGTATTCGGCCGCTACCAGGCCGTCATCCGTTCAATTTCAGGAGTATATTCTATGGAAATCGACAACAACGACAGTTTTGCCAAGGCACGCACCATGGCAGACGACTTCGCCAAACTGGAAGGACGCCGTCCGCGAATTATGATCGCCAAGATGGGGCAGGACGGACACGACCGGGGTGCCAAAGTAGTGGCCACCGCGTACGCCGATATCGGCTTTGACGTGGATATGGGGCCCCTGTTCCAGACACCCAAAGAAGCCGCCCGCCAGGCCGTGGAAAATGACGTTCACATTGTGGGGGTATCCAGCCTGGCCGCAGGACATAAGGTGCTGGCTCCCCAGATCATTGAAGAGCTGAAAAAGCTGGGCCGTGACGACATCATGGTAATTGTGGGCGGCGTGATCCCTCCGCAGGATTACCAGTTCCTTTACGACACCGGTGTAGTGGGGATCTTTGGCCCCGGAACCGTCATTGCTGAAGCAGCCATCAAGATGCTGTCCATCCTGATCGATTCAAGGAAGCAAGGGTAACTGGCATCACGGGCTGAAATCCCTCATGATATATACGTCGTAATCGCCGAGGTAGCGGAACCCAAGTTCTCTGTAAAGCTTTACGGCGCCCTTGTTGCTTTGGTGCACCTCCAGCTTGATCTGTGTGCCCGTTTCTTTGGCAAAACCGATCGACAACTCTGTAAGCCTGCGGCCGATGCCGCGGCGCTGCCATTCAGGCAACACGGCGACATGATGGAGGTGGATCCGCCTTCCGTCATAAGTCATCCAGCTGCTTCCGATCAACTGCCCGCCGGGCAACACAGCAACCAGCAGTTTCCCTCCCAGGCGAATGGTTTTTTTAATGGCCTCCCGGTCATCCCCGCGAAGGGCACCACCAAGGCCGGTCTTATCCCACAAATCAATCACAGCGGAATAATCAGCCATTTCATAATCACGGAAAATCACATCGGACAGAATCTTTTCAGGGCCAGGGTTCTCCATATCTTTCAAGGCAAGGAGTTTCTTCAGGCACCAAATTAAGAAAAAATCATAACGAACCAATTAAATCCTCTCAATATTAGCAAAAAGCCTTATTTTTGCGTTTGATCCTAACCCAAGTGATATTTGTTAAAAATCAACCCACTATGAAATATACATTGATCGTGTTACTGGCGTTCGGCATGCTGATGACAGCCTGTAAATCGCAGGAGATGGTACCTGCGGAACAACCACCCGTAGAGGAAGAACCGATTGTTGAGGCTGAACCGGAGCCGGAACCGCCAGGTGAAGAGATCCGTGTGGTGGAGGAACGTTTTACTTTTGAAACAGAAGAAGATGAAGTCACCCATGATGAAAACATGTTTTTTGTGATTGTCGGAAGCTTTATCCAGAAAGACAATGCGGACCGGTTCATGGAGACCTTGCGGGATCAGGGATTTGACCCTGTGATCCTCATGTCGGAAACCGGGTTTCATCGTGTTTCGGTGGGCTCTTACGAACAGGAAGTTCCTGCCAGGACACGCATTCAGCAAGTACGCACCAATTACCCTGACTACCACGACACCTGGTTACTTATCAGGAAACTATAGACTTGTCCAATTGAGAGACTTGTCCATTTGAGAGGTTGTCCGACAGACGGGGCGAATTGCATATTGTAGAATCAAAAAAGACAACCACATGAAAACCCTCATAACGAACATCAAGGCGCTGCTTCAAACTGAAAAGGAGGAAGCGCGCAACAAGGTGAGCGGAAAGAATATGGCCTCACTGCCGGTCATTGAGGATGCTTTTCTGTATATTGAAGAGGGGCTGATAAAAGATTTCGGCAGCATGAAGGACTTTGCTTCCGGGCCCCTGGCAACACTTGCCGGCAACCCGGATGTGGAGAAGATAGATGCGGAAGGGCGCATGGTGATGCCGGCCTTTTGTGATTCTCACACCCATATTGTGTATGCAGGCAGCCGGGAGATCGAATATATTGATAAAATACGCGGGCTCAGCTACGAAGAAATTGCCAAAAAGGGCGGCGGCATCCTGAATTCAGCCAAAAGATTGCAGGAGGCAAGCGAAGAAGAACTCATTGAGCAGGCCATGGGCCGGCTTGAAGAGATCAAAATGCTGGGAACCGGGGCCGTAGAGATCAAAAGCGGATACGGCCTCACCACCGAAAGCGAGCTCAAAATGCTCCGGGTCATCAAAAAACTCAAGGAGCTCAGCCCGCTGACCATCAAATCCACCTTCCTGGGAGCCCATGCCGTACCGGCAGAATACAAAAAAAACCAGGAGGAGTACGTGAAACTGGTGATCGAGGAGATGATCCCCATGGTGGCCGGCGAAGGGCTGGCGGATTATATTGATGTGTTTTGTGACCGCGGATTTTTCACACAGGAAGAGACCGACCGAATCCTGATGGCCGGCGTAAAACACGGTCTCCAGCCAAAACTGCACGCCAACGAGCTGGATTATTCAGGAGGTATCCAGGTCGGGGTAAAATACAATGCCCTTTCGGTGGATCACCTTGAATTCACCGGCGAGGAAGAGATCAAAGCGCTGAAGGCGAGCGACACCATGCCCACCCTGCTTCCGGGAGCAGCCTTTTTCCTGGAGCTTGAGTTCCCCCCTGCCAGGAAAATGATCGACAGCGGGTTGCCCTTGGCCATGGCAAGCGATTACAACCCGGGATCCTCCCCCTCAGGAAACATGCAGCTGATCATGTCTTTGGGCTGCATCAAAATGAAGATGATCCCCGAGGAGGTGATCCATGCCGTAACCCTCAACGGGGCATACGCCATGGGAGTAGATGAAGAACTGGGAAGCATCGCACACGGGAAAAAAGCCAACCTGATCATTACCAAACCCATTTCCTCTTACGCTTTTTTACCCTATGCCTACGGCAGCGATAAGGTTGAAAAAGTGATCATAGAAGGTAAAATCCAGTAAACATCAATTTGACAACACAAGAAAACACATATGTCGCCAAGACCTTTGCAGGTCTGGAACCCGTTCTGATGAAAGAACTGGAAGCACTGGGTGGAACAGACGTCCAGCTGTTGCGCCGTGCCGTTTCATTCAAAGGTGACAAGCAATTGCTGTACCGGGCCAACATCTGGTGCCGCACAGCCCTGAGTATTCTGCATCATCAGACTGAATTCAATTTCAGCACAAAGGATGATTTTTATGAACAACTGCGGGAGTTCGACTGGAGCGGGCTTTTCGGGCCGGATAAGACCATCTCCATTCGCGCAGCTGCGCACAACACTGAAATCTTCAACAATACACTCTTTCTTGCCCAACTCAGCAAAGATGCCATCGCCGATCACTTCCGCGACAAAACCGGTCGTCGCCCTGATGTGGATGTATCCAATGCCCAGGTGCGTATCACCATAAACGTGAACAAGGATAACTGCATGGTGGCTTTGGACAGCAGCGGGGAAGCATTGTTCAAGCGGGGGTACCGTAAAGCCTCAGGCCCCGCCCCCATCAATGAAGTACTGGCTGCCGGCCTGATCATGCTTTCTGAATGGGACGGTCAGCGCACATTTCTTGATCCGATGTGCGGCAGCGGGACCTTTTCCATTGAAGCCGCCATGATCAATGCAAATATGGCACCGGGAGCCGAACGAAAAACCTTCGGGTTTTCTTACTGGAATGATTTCGACCCCGAATTGTTCGCTGAAGAAAAGGCCGCGGCACTCGATCAGCGAAAACCCGTCAGTGCCCGGATCATTGCCAGCGACAATAAAGGCTTTATGCTGGACATTGCCAGGCAAAATACCATGCACGCAGGGCTCATGGGCAGTATCACCGTTCAGCGCAACGACTTTTTTTCCTACCGCCCTCCGGCAAACCCGGGATGGGTCCTCCTGAACCCGCCCTACGGGCAGCGCATGAAATATAATGATATCAGGGTGATGCACACCGATATCGGAGATACCCTCAAAAAACGCTTCTCCGGATACTGCGCCGGCATCATCAGCCCGGAAATGGACGCCATGAAGCACCTTGGCCTGAAACCAAAGAGAAAAGTCCCGGTTTTCAATGGCCCCCTTCCCTGTACGTTCAATATTTATGAACTATTTGAAGGCAAACGAAAGGAGTTCGTAGCCAAAAGAAAACGATTGTAACACCCCCCATCCGCCCGTCGGCCTGAAAAAGGCAGAAACACATGCGGAACACGCATGACTGAAAACATGTGTAATGACTAAAATGAAAAAAACAAATGGTAAATAAAATGAAAAAAAGAGTATTAGTAGCCACAGGCGGCGGCGATTGCCCCGGCCTGAATGCCGTAATACGAGCAATCGTGTTACGTGCCGAGCAAGAAAGGAACTGGGAAGTTGTGGGAAGCATCAACGCTTTTGACGGCATCCTGAATGAGCCCAACGAGATCGTCATCCTGGATGAAGAAAACGTGGCCGGAATCCATATCCGCGGTGGTACCATCATTGGCACCACCAACAAAGGAGGCCCGTTTGCATGGCCCATTAAGAACAACGACGGAACCTGGGACGCTGCCGACCGCTCCGATGAGATGCTCAGGCGTTTACAGTACCTGGGCGTGGATGCGGTGATCAATATCGGCGGAGACGGATCCCAGCAAATCTCCCAGAAACTATACGAAAAGGGATGCAACATCATCGGGGTCCCGAAAACCATTGACAACGATTTGTCGGCCACAGACTTCACTTTCGGCTTTCAGACAGCGGTTCAGGAAGCCACCACGGCGGTGGACAAACTGATGACAACTGCTGCGAGCCACAACCGGGTGTTCGTGCTTGAGGTGATGGGTCGTTATGCAGGATGGATCGGTCTTCACAGTGCAGTGGCCGGTGGTGCAGACGTATGCCTCATCCCGGAGATCCCTTATGACCTGAACAAGGTGATCGATAAGATCTATTCCCGCTTTGACCGTGACCGGGGATATGCCATTATCGTGATCGCAGAAGGAGCGAAACCCATTGACGGCGATACCGAACAACATGACAGCAATGAAGTGGGCTATAAGAACAAACGCATGGGCGGCGTCGCCTCCAAGCTCATTGCCGAGCTCAAAGAAGCAGGCCTTGAAATGGACATGCGTGAGACCGTATTGGGCCACCTCCAGCGCGGCGGAACACCCCTTGCCTACGACCGCAACCTGGCTACACAGTTTGGCGTAGAGGCCTTCGAAATGGTATTGCGCGAGGATTATGGAAAAATGGTGACCTACCGGCATCCCAATATTACCCCGGTGCCTTTTGCGGAGGCCATCAGCCAGTACAACTTTGTCAACCCCAAATCCGACCTTGTCAAATCTGCCAGGGGAGTTGGCATCTGCATGGGCGACTAAGTAAATCAAAGAACAACTCAAGTGCACATGGAGGAACGCCGGACCTTGTTTGCGGACATTCTGCTGCCACTGCCCCTGGAAGGCTGTTTTACCTACCGTGTGCCACTGAAACTCAATGACAGCATACGCCCGGGACAGAGGGCGGTGGTTCCTTTCGGCCGGCATAAAGTGTATGCCGGACTGGTGAAAGATGTGCATACCAACCCGCCGGCCAGCATTCAGGCCAGGTATATTCACGACCTGCTGGACGAAGATCCCGTGGTCACCGAAAAGCAGTTCAGGTTCTGGGAATGGATTGCCGGGTATTACCTGTGTAAGGAAGGAGAGGTGATGAACGCCGCCCTGCCTCCTGCCATGAAACTAGCCGGGGAAACCCGCATCGCCCTGAACCCGGATGCCACCGGGACCTTAGAAACACTGAATGAAAAGGAAACTGCGCTGCTTGAGACCCTGCAATCGGGCAGGCATCTTACCCTGAAGGAAGCAGCGGCCTCTACTTCTGTCCCAAAAGTGCTGCCCCTGATCAAAACCATGATGGAGAAAGGGCTTGTGCTGGTGAAGGAAGAACTGGAAAACCCATGGCGACCACGCCGGGAAAACTACATCCGCCTGGCCCCGGATTGCAGGGAAGAAGATAAACTCAGGGAGGTTTTTGCTCAACTTGAGCACAAGGCCCCCCGGCAGCTGGAGGTGCTGATGCACTATATCCGGCTCGCTGAACCATACGGCAGCAAAACGAAAGAGGTGAGGCAACAGGAGCTGACCGGCCCGGTAAAAGGGGGATATGCCGCGTTGCAGAGCCTGATCGAAAAACGGATCCTGGAAAAGTATTCGCAACGGCTCAGCTATTTTGACCACATACGGGCCGAAGAAAAGGATGTTGTCTTCAACGCCCACCAGGAAAAAGCCTGGGATGAAATCAAAAAAAGCCAGGAAACCCATGATGTGACCCTGCTGCACGGGGTTACCTCCAGCGGAAAAACCGAATTGTATATACGGCTGATCCGGGATACCATCAACCAGGGGAAACAGGTGCTTTACCTGTTGCCGGAAATTGCACTGACCGCCCAGATCATTACCCGTCTTCAGCAACATTTCGGCGACAGGGCCGGGATCTACCACTCCCGTTTCAACCCCATGGAACGTACCGAGGTGTGGAACAACCTGTTGCAGGGAGGAATCACCTACGGTGAAAAAACAATCCGCTACGACCTGGTTCTGGGGCCGCGTTCGGCCATGTTCCTGCCGTTTCACAACCTGGGGCTGATCATCATTGACGAAGAGCATGAACCCAGTTTTAAGCAACATGACCCGGCGCCGCGTTACCATGCCAGGGATGCGGCCATTTACCTGGCCTCTGTCTTTGGGGCAAAAGTGCTGCTGGGATCCGCCACCCCGTCACTGGAAGTGTTTTCCAATGCACAGCATGGGAAATTCGGGCATGCAGGCATTAAAGAGCGACACGGAGGGGTGATGATGCCGGAAATCCTGGTGGCGGATATCCGCAAAGACACCCGCAGCAAGGCCATGAAGTCGCATTTTTCACCCCTGCTTTTCAACAGCATCCGGGAGGCACTGGAAGAGAAAGAGCAGGTGATTTTATTTCAGAACAGGCGGGGCTTTTCCCTTCGCGTGGAATGTGAGGTCTGCCAGTGGGTTCCGGAATGTCACCAGTGTGATGTAACCCTGGTGTACCATAAAAAAATCAACAGGCTGAAATGTCATTATTGCGGCTATTCGGCCACCCCGCCGGGCACATGTGCCTCATGCGGATCCACCGCAGTGAAAATGAAGGGGTTCGGGACGGAAAAGGTGGAGGAAGAATTGCCACTGTTTTTCCCCGAGGCCAGCATTGCTCGTATGGATCTGGATACTACCCGGTCAAAAAATGCCTACCGGAAAATCATTGAAGATTTTGAAGAGCACCGCATCGACATCCTGGTGGGCACCCAAATGGTCAGCAAAGGGTTGGATTTCGATAATGTAGGTGTTGTTGGCATCCTGAATGCCGACAACATGCTGAATTTCCCCGATTTCAGGGCCCATGAAAGGGCTTTTCAGCTCATGGCCCAAGTCAGCGGCCGCTCCGGGCGGAGCAAAAAACGGGGAAAGGTAATTATACAGACCTACAATCCATCTCACCCTGTGATCAGGCAAGTGATCGACAATGATTACGATGGGATGTACAGGCAACAGATCGCCGAACGACGGGAGTTTCACTATCCTCCGTTCAGTCGCCTGGTCAGACTTTCAGTGCTGCATGCCGACGAGGAACTGCTGAACCACGCAGCAGAAGAACTGGGACAGCGGCTGAAAGGCCGGTTCCCGGGAAAAATACTTGGCCCGGAGTACCCGGTCATTGCCCGAATTCGCAATCATTACATCAAAAACATCCTGGTGAAACTGGATCGCAGCCCTTCACTGCGCGAAGAAAAACAACAATTAAGGCAACTGGTCAGGGATTTTCAGTCGGAGCATCGCTGGAAACCGGTCCGGGTCATTTTTAATGTGGATCCGGTGTAAAGATCTGGATCCGGTGTTAAACCCCGGCACAAACCGTCTGCCCCTTGGAAGCCGGGGCAAACCTGACCTGATGGAAATGCCCGCAAAGCAAACCCCGCCGTGGTTAATCCTCCACAATAATGAATACATCCTCGCCCTCTTTCTTCATTAGAAAAACTTCACGGGCATAGCGCTCCAGGGCATCGGGATCATTCGTCAGCTCTTCAATGGCTGTGCTGTCGCGCCGGATCTCTTCCAGGTAAAACGCCCGCTCCTGCCGAAGTTCCTGAAGCTGGCGCTG
>PWHO01000134.1 GCA_003555385.1 Bacteroidales bacterium | reverse complement strand
GCCACCACCCTTTTCAGTTTCGTTACCCTGCCGGTGGAATTTGACGCCACCAACAGGGCCCTGAGCTGGCTCACCGATACCGGCATCACCGTCGGGGAAGAATACAGCAGCGCCAAAGATGCCCTGAAGTGGGCCTCACTGACGTATGTGGTGGCAGCACTGGCTTCACTGGCCACGCTGATGTACTACATCATGATTTTCATGGGAAGACGTTAAAGCCCAAAATCGAATTTCTCAGGTGGTGGCGTCCGGCCAAAGTTATGCACAATCCGGCGGCAGCTCCGAGTATTTGAACGAAAACGCCAGGCGGTGGCGTCCGGCCAGCATTGGGCGCAATCCGTCAAGGCAGCAACCCCTCTTACGAACACAACATCTCCAGCAGGGCTTCATAGACCTTGTGCACCGGCAGCCCCATCACATTGTGGTAGGATCCTTCAATGCCATTGATCCCCACATAACCGATCCATTCCTGGATGCCGTAGGCCCCCGCCTTGTCGTAAGGGGCATAGTGTTCCACATAATGGCATATTTCCTCTTCGGTCAGATGGCGGAAGTGAACGGCTGACCTGTCATACAAATAATGTACCTCACTGCCCCGGCAAATACATACACCGGTGTACACCTCATGCGTACTGCCTGAGAGGGCGGTCAGCATGGCAATGGCATCCGCCTCATCCACCGGTTTATTGATGATGCGCCCCCGGTGCACTACAATGGTATCAGCCGTGATCACTACGGCCAGGGGGTTTTTCAATTCACCGGAAAATTCACGGGCTTTCTGCCGGCACAGGTGCTTCACCACCTCCACCGGCGACAGGCCTTCCGGAAACACCTCCTCCGTGGGCCTTGCCTCCACCCGGAAGGGAATTCCGGCTCCCTCCATCAAAGCTTTTCGCCTGGGCGACTGCGAGCCCAGGATAATGTCATATTTCTTCAGGCAATCCAATAGTTCCATACGTTATTCAAAAGTTCCATACCTTCTGCGCAGCGTCCACAAAAACACGGGCTTCCATTACTACGGCCCGGGGGGAAGCATCCGGTCAGCCGGCACCACAAGTCACGGCAACACAACCCCGGGCACAAAAGCCATAAGACCACCGCCCCGGCAACACAACCCCGGCAATATCACCAGCGGAATCCGTCCTCATGCAGCCAGTTGTCGTGTACTTTCATCACCTGCTCGATCACATCCCTTACACAGCCCTCGCCGCCCTTGCGGGAAGAAACATATCTGGAAATGGCCTTAATCTCTTCAACGGCATCAGCCGGACAGGCCGGCACCCCCACCTTGTGCATCACCTCGTAATCGGGGATGTCATCTCCCATGTAAAGCACATGGGCCGGGTCTATATCGTGTTCAGCGATCACCTTCTCGAAGACCTCCATCTTATTGCTGCAGCTAAGGTAGATATCTTTTAACCCCAGCAGGGTAAAACGCCGCCTTACCGCTTCACAGCTGCCTCCGGAAATAATAATGATCCGGTATCCCTTTTTTACGGCCAGCTGCAGGATGTAGCCATCCTTCACGTTCATGCTGCGCAGCATTTCTCCTTCTGCAGTCAGCAACACAGTCCCGTTTGTCATCACACCGTCCACATCAAAAATAAAAGTGCGGACATCTTTTAGCAATTGTTTGTAATTGGTCATTCAGTTCCTTGTTTATTGTCTTCTTTATATCTGTTGATGATACTTTCGCTGACAAAATTATAGATTTCCCGGAAACCGGGGTTTGCGTCAAGCATCCGCAGGTGGGTTTCAATCACCTCGCGGTTGTTACGGCGGGCCGGGCCGGTCTGGGCGCTTCCTGGCGCTGTATGCATCACTTTCCGCGCTGTTTCCTGCACTAGGGGTTTGAGCAGGTCGAAGGAAAGATGGTTCTCTTCCAGCAAATCGGCCGCTATGGCATACATGTGGTTGACGAAATTGCAGGCAAAAACCGCGGCCACGTGCACCTGGCGGCGCTCTTCCGACGACACCCCAGCTACCGTACCGCTCAGCCGCCCCGCCAGCTGTTCCAGCAAACGGTAGTCTTCATCGCGGGCGGCCTCCAGGCAAAGCGGCACCTCACCGAAATCCACGGCCACCTCTTTTGAAAAAGTTTGCAGGGGGTAAAAAACCCCGGCCCGGCTTGTGGCAGCATTAAGCACTTCCATGCCGGTGGTACCCGATGTATGTGCCAGGAACTTATCCTTCAGGGGAAAGTGTTTCACCAGCCCGGCAATGGCATCATCGGACACGGAGATCACATAAAGATCCGCCCTGCCGGACAGCTCATCAAGCTCCGATATGGCCGGACAGCCGATCCGTGAAGCCAATGCTTCCGCGGATGAAAATGTACGGCTGTATACCTGCAACACCTCCACCCCGGAATTTTTTAAAGCCAGGGCCATATGGGTCGCCACGTTTCCGGCTCCCAGCATTACTACCGATTGAATCGTTTGCTTCATGGGATCAGGTCTTTTGTTTTTCCCTTCGCATGCTGCGCCAGCGGCTACGGAAGGCAATCCACAGGCCAACCAGCAACACCACGATACTGAGCCACAACAAATTGATCATCGGGAAAATAATGGTTTTGATCACGATAAACTCCGGCTGGTCTTCATACACTTCCATCACAATGGTATAAGGCTCATCGCTCACCCGCCGGAACCTGTACATCTGCTCCAGTTCCGGAAGCAGGAAATCTTCACGCATTACCCGGCCATCTTCAATAATATAGGAAGGATCAACCTCAAAGGACCTGCCGTCGCCGGTCTGCAATTCCATTACGGCAGTGATCCTGACATCCGAAGTACCCTGCAAATCGCCGCGGGTTTGTATGTCATGGAAAATCAACCGATTGCTTTCCACCTCCATGGTATCGCCCACAGCAATGGAAAACTCTTCCAGCAAGGCATAGGAGCCGGGTGTGGGATCCGTTTCCAGGTCCGCATAAGTAATGTAGGTGAACACATCCTGAAGCGGGGACACCCGTGCATGGGGCTCATAGACATTTCCCATCCGTTCATTCAGCAGTACGGAAGGATAGGAACTGAACACCTTGTAATGATCCCCTTCGGAGTTGGTTTTCAGAAAATCCACCTGGTAATGGATCCGCTCTCCGTCAAACTCCCTGCCCGCATAGGTTACATAATACTCACCCATGGGCAGCACCTCTCCCTTCACCAGCAAAAGGTTTTCTGTTTCGGAAAAATCTTCGCCCAGGCGGTACCCGGAAGTGTTTTCAGAAATAATGGTCTTTTTGGAGAAAGTCAGCAACACGGCGAGCAGAAACAGGGCCATCCCCAGGTGACTGATGGCCGGGCCGGTATTCATCAGCTTCCCGCGGAAGCGGAAAAGCACATCGAGGGTAGAAAACAGCGCAAACAATGAGGCAAACAGCATCAGCAGGTGATCCGGCCGGCCAAGCCCGTAAAATACGGCCACCAGGATACTCACAACCACCGAAAGAACCAGGGAAAAAGCGAGCCTGTTCCGGAAGGTCTTGTTGTCGTTCTTTCCCCAGCGGATAAAATGGGTCACCCCGATCAGCAGCCCGATCACCACGGCAAAAGGCAGCTGCCAGCGATTGTAGTATTCCGCCACATCCAACGGCGGAGCCATGCTGGTGCCCAGCAACTGGTTAAATACAGGGATGGACGTGGAAAAGATGACCTGGAAGGCAGACAGCACCAGCACCAGGCTTCCCACAAAAAGCCAGAATTCGCGGGTAAACATATGTTCGCTCTCTTTTCCGGGCAACCTCCTGTAATGCCTGAAAAGCAGAAAGAGTCCGATGCCCAGAAACACAAGCATATACAACAGGATGTGTGTTCCCATTCCGTCGCGGCCGAAAGAATGCACGGAGGTTTCAGACAATACCCCGCTCCGGGTCAGGTAAGAGGCATAGATCACCAGGATAAAAGAAAGCAGCGTGAACAAAAAGGCCGGGAAATAGGTATGGCGCTTCTTTTGGCTCACCCGCATCAGATGCAGGCCCGCCACCAGCACCAACCAGGGAACCAGGGAGGCATTCTCAATGGGATCCCACGCCCAGAAGCCTCCGAAAGTAAGGGATTCATAGGCCCATACCCCGCCCAGCAGGATACCTGCACCCAGGAACAACACACCCAGAATCGTCCAGGGTAGCGCCGGGCGTATCCAGGAATGAAACTGCCGGCACCACAGGGCAGCCACCGCATAGCAAAACGGCACCAGCACCGCGGCGTAGCCAATAAAGGTCACCGGCGGGTGCGACATCATCCAGAAATTACGCAGCAGCGGATTCAGGCCGTTGCCATCGGTAATCATGGAAAGGTAAGCGGGATTATGAAAGAAATCATTGTCAATATTTTCAGGAGCCAGCCGCAGCAGCAAAAAAGGATCAAACCCGATGCTGACCCCTCCGTAACGGATCCCCAGAAGCATACTCAGCATAAACACCTGCGAAAAGGAAAAAATGGTCATCACCGGGGATTCCCATTGGCGTGCAAAACGGATCAGCAAGAGGCCGAATACCACCTGGCTCAAAGCCCAGAACAATAGGCTACCCTCCTGCCCGGCCCAGAAACTGGCAATTTTATACCCCAGCGAAAGGTCATTCTCCACATTGATCCACACATATCGGTATTCATAATAGTGATTGAGCAGGATAAACATCAGTGCGAAGGCGGCAACCCCCACCATCAGGCTGTGTATCCTGAATGAACGGCGGGCCCATGCGCGCCACTGCCGGTAATCCCTGCGCTTCTTCCCCGAGGCCAGGTAGTAGGCAATG
>PWHO01000276.1 GCA_003555385.1 Bacteroidales bacterium | reverse complement strand
CGACCGAAGCCATTACTTCCATGATGTTGTGTTTTAGCTCTTTTTGTGCCATCTTTGTATGTGTTTTTAACGTTTGACAATGAGAAAAAATTACAAGCACTATATCAAACAGGTCACCCAGAAGATCAATGAAGATCCTCCGGTGAATACCTGTTATATTACAGAAAAAGAAACAAGGGTTGTGTTGCGGTATTTCATTAAAAATATGATGAGTACCATTCATCACAAACACAACGAAGTACATTTAAAAGATAGGCTGCGTATCAGACCTCATAAAGGACGGATAGCAGCCTATTGGAATTTTCTGTATCGTAAAAAAAGAAGGTGGGCTCTTAGGCTTTTTAAGTCAGAAGCTGAAAAGCGGAGACTCATTCGGGAGTTCTTTTGAAAAATCACCTTCTTCCAGGTGTGCAGGGTTGTTAAGCAAGGATACTTTGGCAAACCTTTTCCAATCGTTTTTGCCGGTTGTGCCAACGACATCAACCGGGTAATATTTTCCTTGCTGATAATAGACAATAAGATTGTTGGGTTTTTCTTTGCGAAATGTCCCGATTTGGGCATACAATCCTCTTCCAATTTCTTTGTCTTCATTGTCCGGGACAATGACCAAGTAATCACTTTCCAAAAGGTCTTTGTCAGTGTATTTACCACCGATATATTCAAGAACTTTTACATTTCTTTCCAGTAATTCATCACGGACTTTATCGACTTTTTCTTTGTCCGTATAATTTGACTTTCCAAGATATACTTTGATCATGAGAGTTTGTTTTAAATGAAAAAGGCCCCCCTACTGATGGAGAGCCTTTTGAAATATGATTGTTTAACCTGTAATTCAGCTTAAATCCAAACTCCGTACCCAATTTGCGAATAATGCAAGGTACTATTAGCTGAGCTTATTAAGTTTGAATTTACAAGTAATTGATTACAAATAGAAAAGGATATTTGATTTTTATTCAAATAAGTAAAATATCCCTGTTGTTCTGTGTCGCCTGGACCAACCACTGCCTGGCCCCTATAATAAAATGTCGCATTGTTTACTTCCAGGTCAATCTCATCGGCAACGTCATAATCACTAACAACTTCAATGGTCATGGGAGGATCTGCGTCATCCACAAAGACCTGTGTTGCCATGAATGAAGTCGCCATTACCGCAAGTAGCAGCAATAAGACAGAAAGCTTTTTCATGTGTTAAAAGGTTTTGGTTTGTACCGGTATTTGCGAGATCCGGGGTTAGATCTACCGGTATTTTAATTCCCCGACTCAAATATATTGAAAAGTTCTATTAAATAGATATTATAAGTCGATTTTCTTGCATAACATATGCTACTGCAATTATCCTTTCACTTACCCACAAGGTACAAAAGATATATTCAACTCCGTTGGGGTTTTCTTTCTTCGTCCAGTTCTCATAGAAACTTACATCACTGTATTCGTTCACCAAACTTCTTAAATCCATGATAATTATTTCATGGTCGTAGTAAGACGGTGTTTCAATAGTGTATGTTTCCGTGTTTTCTTCTTCGTTTTCATTAATATTCAGAATTATCCCGGATGTTTGTTCTACCATCTCTTGTACAAAAAACCGAGAAACTCCTTTGTCATCTGCCAGGGTCATTAATGGAATGACCATGAGCAATAAAATTGTTAGCTTTTTCATGTTAAATGGGTTTTGTGTGATTAAATAGAGTAAGATTCTGCTATTCCTTGCTCATATCCGGCTTGATAAGCCAGATAAATAAATGTAATAAGTACGATTGCTGTAAATATAAGCCTGAAAGCTTTATGTGAGTTACTATATACTGCCCATGCCAGTACTACCAGCATAACCAATATCATAGAAGCTATACCCATTGTTCTGTAAGATGACAAATGGGTGAAAGCACAAAGCCTGTTTGACAAGCACTGAAGGGTGGTTCTATAACACCGGCATCTACCAGTGTTTTAAGCATCCCTTCATTTTCTGAGTAATCCTTTATTACAACCTGGTTGGATAGTAAAGGCATATCTGGCATATTAATGGTGGCCACAGCCATCCTTTCACCAGTTTCTACGGTGTCTAACAATAATGCAGGTCTTTTATTGCCATACATGGCTTTTTTAACCCTGCATTTTTTGTTTCTGAATGTTACTATTGTTTCCATTTTATCGGTTTTCAAGTTCTTGTTTCATAATTTCTATCCATGGAGATTCAGGGTCGTTCTTTTTAAGCATAGATACACAATTTATAAGGTGAAGGTCAGACATTTCTCTGACGGCAATGGTATTTCCGTCTTCTTTTCTCCACCTTATTCTGCTGCCCGTCAATGAATATTCTTCGATGATGGTATTATAATAATCATCCTGATCAATCATGTTTTGACCAAACATGTAATGATCCACAAATTTTTCAAAAAAGTCTTCCATAACTAGTCATGTGTTACAAACCATATTTCTTTTCTTTTCATGGCTTTCATGAGCTCTTCCAGTACTTTAGGTCCTACCCTGTACCAGCTTGCCACTTCAGCAATGGTGTACTCTTGAAGCTCTTCTACCCTCAGTATATTTCTCTTTTTTAGGGCTGTCAGAGTGGTTTGAGAAAAGCCTTCCCTTTCAATAGGATCACCGGCTTGATTACGTCTTTCACGAAGCATTTTATCAATCTCCAAACGGAGCTGATTCAAATCCTTTGTTTCCGTGTTTTTAAGTAATGTCTGTATCCTCATTGCTCAAGGGTTTTTCTGGTTACTGTATATCCCAAGTCTTTAAAGTGCTGTTCAAAAAAGTCAGCACTTCCTGTACCATAAAACGGAATAATTCTTCCATCTATTTCTAGCAGGTAAGAACCGGGAGCGTTGGTAATATAACAAACTTTCTTTTTTCCCATTCGTCCAATATTTTAAATTAACATAAGTGATCCGGACATTGTGTATGGATTATCACCTGTATTGTACTTTTCATTCATTGCAAGCCTGTAGGTTTCAAACACAAATTTAGATGTTTCGTGTGTTTGTTCATTTCTTTTGTCATGTCTGTATTCATCGCTTGCACAATGTTCAATCCATTTAAAGCACAGCCTTGTAAAAGACTGTTGCAATGTCCGGTGTTGGGTTTCCATTTCTTTTATAAACTCTTCTTCTTCTACAGAATAGGAGTTTACAAATTTGGTAATATTCTTAACTAATTCTTTGGTGTCTTTCATTGTTTAGGGTTTTAGTTGATAAACCGCAACAACGTTGCGGGTATTTCGGAGTTATAGGGCATTTAAGAACGTCCTACAACTTTCCAACTCTCGTACCCGAAAGGCAGCGAACCACCAGCCCGTTGAGTTACTATTCTCTTTGCTTTTGCGATGATATATTCATCTTCATCGTTCTCATTACAATTAACTTGGACTTCACCTGAATAGGTTGCTACTTGATATTTTACTGTTGCTATCATTTTGATTTGAATTAAAAACGCCATATAACTGAACGTTGTAGGTAATGGCTACTTCCATAAATAGTCATAAGCATAAGGTTCTAAATCACTTCCATTTGGATGTGATTCGTCACCTCTTGGTTCATTATCTTCTTTATTTTTTATTATCATTTTTAGTGTGTTTCTTAAATGGTCTTCTGTCATGTTATCAACATCAATCTTTTTACCATTTTTCATTGTCCAATAATACTTTCTGTTTTCCATAATTTTCGTTTTTTGTTTAGTCACTTGAATCTACACTATAATAGATTTTACATTCACCGCAATAAATGGTCGTGTCAGATCCTCTGCGGTTATGTTCTACCCTGGTTCTGTTGTGTTCCAGGTGGATACACTTTTTTAGCTCCAGTGGCAATGAATTCCATCCATTTGCCCATCCCAGGCATTTGTATCCTTTTTTGTCAAGTATTTCGTTAAATTGGGTTGCTGTCTGTGTATTCATAGTGGGTTTAGATTACGCCTTCATCGGCCATACTTGTATAGCCGCCTTCGGGCATTAAAATAATATGGTCAAGCATTTTCACGTCATGAAGATCAGCTATTGCTGCACATTTTTTCGTGATTTTAATATCTGCTTCACTTGGTTTTGGGTTTCCGGAAGGATGATTGTGTGCTAAAATTATATTTGGTGCATTTGATTTAAGCACAATTCCGAATATTTTTTTGGGATCAGCCACTGTTCCCAAAACAGATCCTTCGGATACTTTCTTAACTCCCATTATGTTTCCAGCACTGGAAAGCAGCATTATATACATGCTCTCTGTGTAAGATATGCCTTCCCATATGAAGCGAAAGACTTCTTCAGCGTGTTTGCTTTCTTTAACTTTAATTTTATGCCTGTATTTGGGCACAAAATCTACCTGAATTTCTGATACGTATAACAGTTTTCTTTTATTCATGTTTGTTTACTCTTTCGTTAATAGCTTTGACTTCTCCATCATATATTCTGACTATTGTGTCCATTATTTTGGCTATGGAGAGCCTGTATCTGTCAGGAAACAGAACCTCATATCCCCAGGTACAAAAACCGTCATTTACTGTTATATAGAAATGCCCTGGTTTTTCTGCATTTGCCTTGTTTTTGAAATCATGTATTTGAATATAAAGATCTTCATTCTTTTTTCGTTGTTTATTTGTTTCCTTACATTGATCCTGTAATTGATTATAAATCTCTTCAATTCTTTTGTCTTTTTGTTTGATTTTGTGTTCCAGGCTGACAATTTTTTTGTTTAGATAATTACGGTCATCTTTTATCTTTGCATTGTTTTCCTCAAAGTCTTTCAGGTTTTTTCGAGCTTCTGTGGTATACTGCCGATGTGTTTTTGCAATTTCTTTG
>PWHO01000337.1 GCA_003555385.1 Bacteroidales bacterium | reverse complement strand
TGTGCCGTGTTGTCGGGTTACCATGTTGACGGGGGTTAAAAATAACCGGATAGCTTTCCTTCAATTTTTTCCACCCTTAACCGGACAATACACACGTTCTTGATGGCTGGCGGATTGTAGGCGAAATCCTTCCCGGTATATTTGCGCATGGTCACATTCATGATACGCACCTTTTCATCGTAATCTTTCACAAACTCTGCCTTTCCATGGGCCAGCACACTGCGGTAGTGCATGCCGTAACTGCATGCTACCTCTTCATTCCTGTGAAAAAGCTTGTGGTCGGTACTGAATGCCACACATACATTCGGATTGTTTTCCAGAATACCCAGTTTCTTCCCTTCTGGAGCCATATGCAGATAAATAAACCCCTCTTCGTACCCGAAATTAAAAGGAAGTACATAGGGTTTGCCTTCGGGATCCGTCATGCCTACATAGCATGTATCGCATTTGTCGATGATCTGGCGTATTTTTTCAGGGTTGTTGATCAGGTTTGTAGTCATAATGTTAAGTTAGTCGGCGCTATCGCGCCTCCAGTTAGTCGGGGCTGTCGCCCCTCCAGTTAGTCGGGTGCTGCGCACCCTCCAGTTGTTAGTTAGTCGGGGCTGACGCCCCTCCAGTTGTTGGTTAGTCGAGGGCTGTCGCCCTCTCCAGTTGTTGGTTAGTCGGGGCTGTCGCCCCTTTTGGTTTGTGTTCAAATATACGAGTCTTTTTTAATTGCTGCCAGCGGATATTGAATCTTTCCGGGCAATTAGTTAGAAAAACAGGCTGTATTACAGGCCACCCAAAGACAATTTACTTATGTTTTTTTTAAGACGGATGCCCGTAACCCTTCTTTTAAATTGTTAAAACTTAGATTCTGGCAAGGTATTTGTGATAATTTTATAAAAAACTAATAAAGTAGTTGTAAAACTAAAAAATTAGTTATATTTGTATAAAGCTTTAAACCTAAAACCAAATAACCAGAGGCGCAGCGCCATTAATCAACCAACAACCAACAACTGGAGGCGCGACAGCGCCGACTAACCAACAACTGCCTAAGCCGTTTTCCGAACCATAGGCATCTTTCTCAATCCACAGCCCATGAGAACCAACAACTAACCAACAACCGACAACTGGAGGCGCGACAGCGCCGACTAACCAACAACCAACAACTAATGAAAGAACTCACTAAAGCAGAAGAACAGGTAATGCAGATCCTCTGGGAGATCAAGTCTGGATTTATCAAAGACATCCTGACACATTTTCCTGAGCCGAAGCCCGCGTATACCACCGTGTCTACCATTGTACGAATCCTTGAGGAAAAGGGTTTTGTGGGGCATAAGGCTTACGGTAAAGCGCATGAATATTATCCCCTTGTGGATAAATCCACCTACACCCGGGTGATGATGAAGGGAATTATGATGAGGTATTTTGGCAATTCTCTGCGACAGATGGTGTCTTTTTTCTCTCATGAAAAGGGGCTCACTGCCTCCGAACTTGAAGAACTGAAACGTATTATTGACGATGAGATCAACAGCAAGCAATAAATACAACAGTGCTTAAACACGTATTACGATGGAAACAATCGGCAGTTTTTTATTCTGGACATCGCTTTACCTGACAATTACCGCGGTCGTATATGCTTTATTTGTGAGTAAAGCAGGTACTCCTACCCAAAACCGATGGTTTGTAATTGGTGGATTGTCCGCATCACTTTTGTTCGCCGGAGCAGGTCAATTTGCAGGGGGGCTGTTTCCGGCAGTGGGCTCTTCTGGTGAGGCCATGTGGCTGCCTGAAGTGGTGGTCAGTGCTTCTTCCGGTGCTTATTCAGGGTTGGAGAATGCCCGGCATGGTTTATTTGAAGTGGTTGCAGCCCGGAAGGGCCTGGTTTATATCATTGCAGCCGTTTCAATACTTATTTTCCTGCGGATGCTTGTGAGCTTAATATATCTGGCAACCCGCATCCGCATCAGTAGACGGGTGATTATTGAGGGCTGCACAGTGCTGCCCGTAAAAAAAAGGATCGCTCCGTTTTCTTTCTTTGACTGTGTCTTCATTCCCGAAGAGCTGCTTTCGGGGCCGGAACTTAAACAGATTATTCTGCACGAGCGGGCTCATATCCTTAAATGGCATTCACTGGACCTGATCTTTTTGGAAGCCCTTACCGTGCTTTTCTGGTTTCACCCCGCCATTTGGTATCTGCGCAAAGACCTGAAAATGCAGCACGAGTTTGAAGCCGACCGCTATGTGCTTGATCATCAAGAAGACAAAATTTCCTATCAGCAGCTCCTGCTGGAAGTATCCTTTCGGGGATTCAGCCTGCCCGTTACCAATCCTTTCAATTATCCATCCTTAAAAAAACGTATTATGATGTTGAACAAAACCTTTGGGGGTTCCCGTAAAAGGGCCCTAATCAGTATGTTAATTGCCATCCCAATGTTTGGGGCGGCGTTATTCATCCATTCCTGCAATGATGAGGTCAGCAAGGAGGCAGTAGATGCGGAACTTGAAGCAGCTGCACAGGAAGCAGCCTATTCCAGTGATGTGATATTTACCGTGGTAGAAAATCCCCCCGGTTTTTCGGGAGGTGAAGAAGCCAGGCAGCTATATCTTGAGGAAAACCTCAGATATCCCAATTCAGCCAGGGAAGAAGGGATACAGGGAACCGTGTTTGTGTCATTTGTCGTACGGCATAATGGGGCGATTACAGATGCCGAGATTCTTCGCGGACTGCATCCTGACATCGATAAGGAAGTACTGCGCGTGGTGAACAAAATGCCCCGGTGGGAGCCTGGTACGCAAAGAGGAGAGGATGTGAGTGTACGGTTCAACATGCCTGTGCGGTTCACATTGAATTAATTGCCCCTGCCGACATTGAGGCTATTTCGGTATACCGGGGCCAGGAAGCCATGGATAAATACGGCCATGAAAGGGTGATTGTGATTATTCCCAAAGAATAGGGAGCACATACCCGGCTTTTGGGGCTGCTGCCAGCGTCCGGTTGTTTTGTCAGAAGGATGACAAGCAATATGGGGTGGGGGAGCAGCCCTCTTTTTATATCACACTCAGAATCTGTGAAAAAATGATCATCAGCACCAGGGCAAGGGGATAGACTGTAGCGTAACCCACCGAGGCGGCATCCGATTCGGTTTTGACGTCGGCAGCGGCCAGTGCAGGTGTACTGGTCATGCTGCCGGCGATCACTCCCAAAAGGGTGGCGAAATTGATTTTAAGCCCGTAGTAACCGATCAGGGCAGTAACGACCATGGGAATTGTGGTGATAACCATGCCGGTGTAAAGCAATGTCCAGCCGTACTCCATCAGGGCTTCTGCGATATGGGCGCCAGCGTGCGTGCCGACGGTGGCCAGGAACATCAGTAGTCCGAGCTTGCGCAGCAGATTGTTGGCCCCGCCGGACATGGTCCAGATGATTGGCCCCGTCTTTCCTATTTTGCTGAGAACCAAAGCGGCTGTAAGTACGCCTCCTGTTATCCCCAAAGAAAACTCAAACAGTCCGAATACCGGGAAAACAATGGCTCCGAAAAGGGTGCCGATAATGATGCCCAGGCTGATGGGCAAAAAGTTCGTTTCACTCAGTCTTTTTTCGTTGTTGCCCAGCAACTTCATCACCTTCTGCATGTTCTCGTCATCTGAAGCAAGCAGTACTTTGTCTCCAAAGCGCAGGGTGGTGCTTCCCCTGGGAGAGATATCAATGCCGCTGCGGCGGATGCGGGTGATGGTGGAATTGTAATATGCTGTGAGGTTGAGTGCATTCAGACTTTTATTGATCACATTCTTGTTGGTAACGAGAACCCAGTGTACTTTGTATCCTGCTGCCCTCGGAACAGCCTTGTCAGAATGCGGGCCGATCATCAGCTCCACCTTTTCAAGGGCTTCTTCCGTGCCGACAAACTTTACAATGTCTCCAAGGTAAAGGCGGGTATTTTCACCTGGTGTGTAGATTTCGTCTCCATGGCGGATGCGGCTGATTATGGCATGGGTCATGGTCCCGACTTCCAGTTCACGGATGGTTTTGCCATCAATATTCTTATTTTCCACCACGAAATTCCGCTCAAGGACTTCCGGATGTTCTTCATGGATTTTATCCAGGTATTGCTTCTCCTGCTCCTTCATGTTGATCCGCAGGAAAACGGGAAGCAGGTGGATAATCAGGATAGCCATGATGGCACCTGCCGGGTAGACTACGCCATACCCGATAGAGGGCAGGGTAGAACCCGATACATCGATGGCGGCTGCAAGGCCGGAGGTGCTCGTAAGGGCTCCGTTGAAAATCCCCACACCCAGGTGGGGGTCAAGGCCAAACAAGCGGCTCAGGGTGAAGCTCAGCAGGGCAGCGATGCTTACCAGAATCATACAGACTCCCAGGAATTGCCGTCCTGATTTTTTAAATGCATCGAAAAAACCGGGCCCGGCCTGTATGCCGACGGTAAATATAAAAAACATCAGGCCGATGGTTTGAAAAGCCTCGGGGACCATTATGCCATAGTGCCCCATGACCAGGGCCACAAAAACGACAGCCGAAAGATCCAGGGAGAATCCCCTGAACTTTACCCCCCCCAGCATAATCCCCAATGTAATAATCAGAAATAGTGCGAAATAGCCTTCATAAATCAAATCAGCCATGGGTACGGGAATTGAACAATCAATAAATAATCAGGTTAAGCATACGAAGCTACAAAATTAATGCTTCTTTGGTTTCGCGAAATATTCCCGTTGTTTTATTTTTACAGGGCGTTTTATAAAGTGATCCAATGATGAAAACAACCAAAAATCCGATCGTTGTGTTTTGGTTCAGGCGTGATTTGCGTCTCAAAGACAACAAAGGACTTTA
>PWHO01000336.1 GCA_003555385.1 Bacteroidales bacterium | reverse complement strand
TGCCGCCAGCTTCCTTCAGATTCCACCTCACGATGGACACCCTTGCTCTTGGCTAACGCTTCCAACTGTCAAAGTGCGTTCGGGACTTTCACCCTATAGTTATTGCCCATGCCGGGCGCACCTAAAAAAACGCTATCCGTTGATATTCAATAGATAGCGTTTTTTGTAAGTCGGGGTGAGAAGACTCGAACTTCCGACCCCTTGCACCCCATGCAAGTGCGCTAGCCAACTGCGCCACACCCCGATTTTGCTCTGCAAAAGTAACACATTCCGATTACCGGACAAAACTATTTCAGGAAAAGTTTACGGTTTCCCCTTCCACTCAATGTCGCCGATTCCGGCATCATAAGCGATCTTTCTGGCCAGCACAAAGAAGTAATCCGACAAACGGTTAAAAAACTGCAGAACCAATTCATTCACGGCTTCCTTTTCACTGAGGTGAATCACAATTCTCTCCGTGCGCCGGCATACGCAGCGGCAAACATGGGCGTAAGATACGGCAGGGTTGCCCCCTGGAAGGATGAAATGCTTCAGTTCCGGCAGGTCTTCATTCATGGAATCTATTTCCTTTTCCAGGAAACGGATATCGTCTTCTGCAATATCGGGCAAGTCTTCCGGTTTGCATCCAGTATCACAGGCCAGCAGTGACTCTGCTACAAACACTTTTTCCTGAATATTCAGCAAAACTGATTTGTATGATTCACTCATCTCCTGGTCACGCAACAAACCGATAAAGGAATTCAGTTCATCGGCGGTGCCATATGCCTCAATTTTCAGGTGATGTTTTGGTACACGGCGCCCACCGAGGAGAGAGGTTTCTCCCCGGTCACCGGTTTTGGTATATATTTTCCATTCTGTCATACATATTCTCTTTTCTTCGGTATCTGTATAAAAAACAATATTTCGCACAGACAATCCACCATGTGACAAAGAACTAAATAGCTGGTATTGATTACACTCCGGGTCTTGTTTGCTCCAGGGTAACCACTTCTTTGTTTTCTTCGTCTGATTCGACCAGGCCGTCGCGCAGACGGATGACGCGGTGGGCATGCAATGCGATGTCCTCTTCATGCGTTACCAGGATAATCGTATTTCCGGCATTATGGATATCCTGCAGCAATCCCATTATTTCAATGGATGTCTTTGTGTCCAGGTTTCCGGTGGGCTCATCGGCAAGAATGATGGAAGGATTGTTGACCATGGCCCTGGCTATTGCTACACGCTGTCGCTGCCCTCCTGAGAGTTCGTTGGGCCGGTGATGCGTCCGGTCAGAAAGCCCTACCTGTTCCATAACCTCCTCTGCCCGACGGAGTCGGTCATTTCGGGCCTGCCCCGCGTAAACCAGTGGCAAAGCGACATTATCCAGAGCGGTACTTCTGGGTAGCAGGTTAAAGGTCTGAAACACAAAACCAATTTCCTTGTTCCTGATCTCAGCCAGTTCGTTATCCTGTAATTTGCTGACATCCTTACCATTGAGAAAATATTCACCACTGGTCGGGGTATCAAGGCATCCCAGGATATTCATCAGTGTGGATTTACCGGATCCGGATGGCCCCATCAGTGCCACATATTCATTGCGTTGGATTGATACGGAAACACCGCGCAGTGCGCGCACAATTTCCATTCCAACTTTATAGTTTTTGTGGATGGAAGTAAGCCGAATGATTTCTTCTGACATGGCAGGGGGTTATAATTAGCAAACAAATCTCATGATCAGCAAAGGTAAATAATTTCAAAAACCAATAATGATTTTTAACCACCTGATTCAGCCACCGGGAGATTTTCGCAGTAACTCTCAGACCGCAATAAAAAACCTGAAGTCAGACCCGCAAACAACAGGGCAGGCAGGGCTTCAGGTTTTCAGAGTCCGTCAGGAAAGTGTTATACGAGACGGAATTCAGCCGGAAAAAGCCTTCATCAATCAGTTCTGGACCTTAATGGTACAACCGATGGCCCTTGTATACTCAGGATCCGGGCGCTCCCCGGCGAGCAAGGCATCTATGGCGTTGGCCAGGAAGTGCTCTTCCACCGCAGAAGCATCCCTGTAATTGTCATCAATGGCCCCGATATAGGCCACCCTGAACTGATCTCCTTCTTTTTCAAGGAGGTACACATGAGGCGTACGCGTGGCGCCGTATTCAGGATAAATCAGCTGATTGGCATCCAACAGGTAGTCAAAGGGAAAATTCTTTTCCTCTGCCCGTTCAATCATTTTAGTATAGGAATCCCTTGGTTCAGCAATGGAGTCATTGGGATTTACGGCAACCAAAGGAAAGCCTTTGGGCGCATAAGTATTGTGCAGTTCGATCATCCTGTCTTCGTAAGCCACCACATAGGGGCAATGGTTACAGGAAAAGATCAGGACAATTCCTTTAGCATCTTCGTAATCAGCCATGGAAACATAATTGCCATCCACATTCAACAGGCGAAAATCTGTGGCAATATCGCCAACCTCGTACCCCTGCGCGAACAGCCCGGTACTATACATACCCATCAATAATAGCAAATAGATCTTTTTCATCGTTTTCGAGTTTGGTTAATAAAGATTTATTGAATTAAGGGTAACACAATTTCTTCCAGTTCTTCAAATTCAAACTCCCTTTCATGAAAACTCCGGTGGCCGGCAGAATAAATTACCGTTGCGGGAATTGCTCCGCTCCACTCTTCACTAACCAGAGGGATCCAGCGGTTTGAGTTCGGGTCATCGAGCAATATCACCTCGCTTTGCAGGCCCATTCTTTCCATAAAAGGAATTACCCGGTCATCGATCAGATCCGGGTTGTCAAGACTCACAAGAATCACCTTTACCTTCTGGTCGCTGTATGTTTCATTTAATTGCTCAAAAGCCGGAAGTTCCCTCACACATGGTGCGCACCAGGTCGCCCAGAAATTGATCACGTAAACCGAGTCATTGTCCATTTCCAATCGCGGTAAAAAGGTGTCAAAGTCCATAACCTCAACTTCCTTAGCTTCGGCTGAAGTAGGCAGGCCATGAGCCTTTGAGAGGTTCAGCACAGCAAAAAACGCCAGCATTGTGATTGTTCCGATATACTTCATAGGAAATAATCCTTTTTAAAGGTACACAATTTCCGAAAAATATGTCAGATATCTGCCGGATGCTATTTGTATTCATCAGAACATAACGGCGGAAGAGAGGCATTTGTTTACTGACAGTCGGGAACCAAACCATGATTAACAGGGTTAAAAAACAGGAAAGGTAAAAACCGAAATATTCGATTTCTACCTTTCCTAAATGTATTCAGAAGCCCTGCAATATAAAAGCGAGACAGTATAACGTTATTCTGACTTACACATATCTGCTATTTGGCATAAGCCACTGCCCTTGTTTCGCGAATAACAGTAATCTTGATCTGACCGGGATAGGTCATCTCCGTCTGAATTTTCTTACTCAAATCCTGGGAAATCTGCTCTGCCTCCGCATCGGTGATCTTCTCACTTCCCACAATTACGCGCAATTCACGACCGGCCTGTATGGCATATGTTTTCACCACACCAGGGTAAGCCAAAGCGAGTTCTTCCAGGTCGTTGAGACGCTTGATGTAAGACTCAACCACTTCGCGGCGGGCTCCGGGACGGGCACCTGAAATAGAGTCGCAAATCTGGATGATCGGCGAAATCAGGCTTTCCATATCCACTTCGTCGTGGTGCGAACCAATTGCATTACATACTTCAGGCTTCTCTTTATACTTTTCTGCCAGTTTCATTCCAAGTACAGCGTGGGGCAATTCAGGTTCATTATCCGGCACCTTCCCAATATCATGCAATAATGCCGCACGTTTGGCAACTTTTGGATTCAGCCCAAGTTCAGCAGCCATGGTGGCAGCCAGGTTGGCCACTTCCTTGGAGTGCTGAAGCAGATTCTGTCCGTAGGAAGAACGGTACTTCATACGGCCCACCAGCCTGACCAGTTCATGGTGCATTCCATGTATTCCCAGGTCAATCGTGGTGCGCTTCCCTATATCAATGATCTCCTGTTCTATTTGTTTCTGGGTTTTGGCCACAACTTCCTCAATCCTTGCAGGATGAATGCGTCCGTCCGTAACCAGTTTATGCAGAGATAACCGGGCGATTTCACGCCGAACAGGGTCAAACCCGCTCAGGATGATGGCTTCCGGTGTGTCATCCACAATGATCTCCACACCGGTGGCAGCCTCCAGTGCCCGTATGTTACGGCCTTCACGTCCGATAACCCTCCCCTTGATCTCATCGCTTTCAATTGGAAATACCGAAACAGAATTTTCAATAGCAACCTCCGTGGCGGTGCGCTGAAGAGACTGAATGACCAGTTTTCTCGATTCCCTGTTGGAGGTCAGTTTGGCCTCCTCCATTACTTCTCTGATATAAGACTGCGCATCAGACTGGGCTTCCTGTTTAAGTGTTTCCACAAGCTGCAGCTTCGCTTCCTGTGCGGACATTCCACTGATGCTTTCCAGCTCCTCAAGCTGTCGCTTGTAAGTTTTATCCAGGTCGACCTGCTTGTTATTAAGGATCTCAAGCTGATTGTTCAGGTTCTCACGAATTGCATTGACTTCATTCTGCTTGCGACTGAGTTCTTCCATCTTTTGGGAAAAGGAAGACTCTTTCTGTTTGAGTTTGCTTTCAGCCTGGGAGAGCTGCTGGTTATTTTCGGCAACATACTTTTCATGTTCGGCCTTCAGCTGCAAAAATTTTTCTTTTGCCTGAAGTATTTTCTCTTTTTTCAGCACCTCTGCCTCCGAGGTGGCTTCTTTGAGTATCTGGTTACTCTTGCGCAAAATGGATTTACGCAATACAGTGCCGGTGATCAGCACCCCGAGTCCCAGCGATATGGCCGAAATGACAACAATTAAAATCACGT
>PWHO01000218.1 GCA_003555385.1 Bacteroidales bacterium | reverse complement strand
TTTATCTTTACAACACCAAACAGCAAAAACCCATGAAGGTTCACTTCATTGCCATCGGCGGCAGTGCCATGCACAACCTGGCCATCGCCCTGTATAAAAAAGGGGTTGTGGTGAGCGGATCAGATGATGAAATTTTTGATCCCTCCCGCAGCCGTTTACTACATTACGGATTGTTGCCCGACACAACCGGCTGGGAGCCGGACAGGATACATCCCGGACTGGATGCAGTAATTGTGGGGATGCACGCAAAGGCAGACAACCCTGAGTTGCGAAAAGCCGAAACAATGGGGCTGGAAATTTTCTCCTACCCGGAATTTCTTTACCGGCAATCTGCCGACAAAACCCGTGTGGTGATCGGGGGGAGTCATGGAAAAACGACCATTACTTCCATGATCCTTCACGTACTCAAACATCACCGGATTAATACGGATTACATGGTCGGAGCCCAGCTTGATGGATTTGAAGTAATGGTAAAGCTTTCTGATGATGCCCCGTTTATGGTTATGGAAGGGGACGAATATCCAAGTTCACCCACTGACCCCAGGCCCAAGTTTCACCTGTACAATCCATCCATTGGTCTGATCAGTGGTATTGCCTGGGATCATATTAACGTATTTAAGACATTTGATCAATACCTGGATCAGTTCAAAAAATTCATTGACTGTATTGAAGATCATGGGATGCTCATATACAATGCAGAAGATCCTGAAGTGAAAAAGTTATGTGAGCGAAGTACCGGGAAAAACCTGCAGCTGCTGCCATACAGTATGCCCCGTTACAAGATAGAAAACGGTGTCAGTTATGTCGTGCATCCGGGCATGGAGACGATCCCTGTCAAACTTTTCGGACAGCACAATATGCTCAACCTTGAAGCGGCCAGGCTTGTATGCAATCAGCTGGGGGTATCAGATGAAATGTTTTTTCACGCGGTAAAACATTTCAGCGGAGCCAGCAGGCGCATGGAAATACTTTTTGATGATGACGGCTGTATGGTAATACGTGATTTTGCCCATGCGCCTTCCAAAGTATCGGCAACGGTCAGGGCGGTGAAGGATCAGTTTCCGGAAAAGAAACTGATTGCCTGCCTTGAGTTGCATACCTACAGCAGCCTCAGCCGCGAATACTTATCCCATTACCGGAAAAGCCTTGATGCAGCCGATCATGCCGTTGTGTTCTTCAGCCCGCACGCCCTTTCCCTGAAGCGGCTTCCGCCTCTCAGCCCGGAATCGGTGGCGGAGGCATTCGATAAAAATGAATTGCGGGTAATTACTGACCCCCTTTTGCTTGAATCGGCCATTTTCGAAATGATGCAGGAAAACTGCTGCTTGCTGATGATGAGTTCCGGCAGCTTCGGCGGGCTGGACACTGAAAAACTGATCGATCAAATTCAGTCGCACGCAAACCGGAGATAATCAGCCTATGGAGCAACTCAACACGGAGCAACCCAATGTGAAACCTGTCATTGAAGATAGCTGGAAACAAATTTTATCGGAAGAATTTGACGCACCTTACTTCCGGGAACTGAAACAATTCCTGGTGGAGGAAAAAAAAGAATTCACCATCTATCCGCCCGGAAATCAAATTTTTTCCGCGTTTGACAACACCCCTTTTCACGAGGTAAAAGTGGTGATCCTGGGTCAGGATCCCTATCACGGGCCGGGTCAGGCACACGGATTATGTTTTTCTGTCAGCAAAGGGGTGAAACCACCCCCCTCCCTTAAAAATATCTTCAGGGAACTAAGGGATGATCTGGGAATTCCTGAGCCTGTCCATGGTTATCTGGGCTCCTGGGCCAGGCAAGGGGTTTTGCTTTTAAATGCAACCCTTACCGTGCGGGCCAGGCAGCCGGGTTCTCATCAAAACCGGGGCTGGGAGAAATTTACAGATGCTGCCATTGTGGCTCTTTCTGAAAAGCGCAGCGGACTCGTATTTTTATTGTGGGGGAGTTACGCCCAGGCCAAAGAAGCCATGATTGATACCAGGAAACACCATGTGCTTAAAGCACCACACCCCTCTCCTTTTTCCGCTGCCAGGGGTTTTTTTGGCTGCAGGCATTTCTCAGCCGCCAACAAACTTCTCAGGGAACAGGGGAAAGAGGAGATCAATTGGACCATACAATAAAAAATATTGCGAACTTTGCCTGCATAATCACCAAACAGAGACTATTTTGGACAATTATATTTTTGGCATAAGACCTTTGCTGGAGAGCCTTGACAGCGGACAAAACCCCGAAAAAGTCCTGATCCAGCAGGGACTGGCGGGAGACACCTTCCAGCAGTTGTTTGCAAAGATCAGGGCAATGAAAATCCCTTTTCAGTATGTACCATCCGCCCGTCTGAATAAGATCACCAATAAAAACCATCAGGGAGTGATTGCCATCATGCCGGTGATCGGATACCAGTCACTTGAAGCACTTCTCCCGGGCATATTCGAAAGCGGGGAAACTCCGCTTCTGGTCCTGCTTGATGGTATCACCGACGTACGGAATATGGGCGCCATAGCCCGCACCGCGGAATGTGCCGGGGTGCATGCGCTGGTAATTCCTGAAAAAGGGGGAGCACCGGTGAATGCAGATGCTGTGAAAGCTTCTGCAGGTGCATTGTCAAGGATCCCTGTTTGCAAGGAAAGTAATCTGCTCCAGGCCATTGCTTTCTTAAAGGAATGCGGCATCAAACTGCTGGCCCTGGATGACAAGGGGAAAACCAGCCTTTATGACACAGAACTGACCGGTCCACTTGCTGTGATCATGGGAGCTGAAGACAAAGGGGTTTCGGCTGCTGTTCATAAGCTATCGGACGCCAGTGTTTCCATCCCCATGAAAGGACACATCGCTTCTTTAAATGTGTCAGTGGCCACAGGAATCGTGGTATTTGAAACCCAGCGTCAACGCATGCATTCATAGTATGAGTAAGGATAATTCACATACGGGCTTATTCATTCCCTGCTTTGTTGATCAGTTGTATCCGCATACCGGATTCAATATGCTGAAGGTGCTGAACAGGGCGGATCAGCTCAGTAAGAAACATATGCGGTTTCATTACAATCCGGAACATACCTGTTGCGGCCAGGCTGCTTTTAACAGCGGGTTCTGGGATGAGGCGAAACACCTTGGGGAAAAGTTCATCAGGGATTTCATGGAGTACGATTTTGTGGTGGCCCCCTCCGCCTCATGCACCGCCATGGTAAGAAACTATCATACTCAGATGTTCTACAATTCTGCCCTGCACAATGAAAGCAATTACCTGCGGCGAAAGATTTATGAGTTTACGGATTTTCTGGTGAACGTGATGGGGGTGGAAGACCTGGAGGTCACTTTTGAGGGCAGGGTGTGCTTTCATGATGCCTGTGCGGCACTGCGGGAATACGGACTCAGGGATCAGCCCAGGCAGCTGCTCAGCCATGTTAGGGGGCTGGAGTTACTGGAATTGCAAAACAATGATGTCTGCTGTGGCTTCGGAGGTTCATTTGCCGTAAAGCATGAGGCCATATCAACAGCCATGGCAGAACAGAAAATCCAGCACGCACTTGATACCGGTGCAGGATACATTGTTTCCACGGAATCATCCTGCCTGATGCACCTTGAAGGATATATCAAAAAACACAACATCCCCATTCAGACCTTACATATCGCTGACCTGCTTGCCAAAGAGCTTTCCTGAAATCAAAAAAGTTAAGGTGATGATGACCATTGGAATTGATATTGGCGGAAGTACTACCAAAATTGTAGGTGTACGTGACCAAAAGATTGTAAAACCACTCACGGTTGAGGCGAATGACCCCATTGCATCAGCCTCGGGAGCATTGGGAAAATTTCTGGATGTACATCGGTTGCAGTTTTCGGATATTTACCACATGATGGTCACCGGTGTTGGTTCCTCTTTCCTGGACGAGGCACTGCTCGGGATACCCATTACCAAGGTAGATGAATTCAAAGCCCTGGGATACGGAGGGTTGTTTCTTACCGGGCTGGAAAAAGCCATTATAGTCAGTATGGGCACGGGAACAGCATTTGTAAAGGCCCACGGGCGTTGTATCCGTCACCTGGGAGGAACGGGCGTGGGAGGAGGCACCATTACGGGTTTGTCTGGTGTGATGGCCGGTTTGTCAAGCATCAAAAGCATCACCGAGGCGGCAGATAAAGGGCGGCTTGAAGAAGTTGACCTGAGTGTGGGAGATATTGCCCATACAGACATCGGGAATCTCCCCTTTAGTATTACCGCTTCTAATTTTGGCAAGATGACCGATCAGGCCAACAAAAATGATATGGTCAAAGGGGTGCTGAACATGACATTTCAGGTTGTCGGAATGATGGCCATTTTTGCTGCAAGGAATGAAAAAGACCGTGACATTGTGCTGTCCGGGAAACTGGTTAATATCCCCATGGCCCGGACAATTTTCAATGAATTGTCAAAACTCTATGGGATGAAGTTTCATGTACCGGATCATGCTGCCTGCTGCACGGCAATAGGAGCAGCAATTTCAGCTGATCTGTAAGTGTGTCGTCTGTTTCCTGATTGTAAAACAATATAAACCCCCTTGACAGAAGACTACCGAACCTTCAGGAGGGCCTCAGGAATAAAGATTAACGAATTAATTTATTTTCCTTTTTTGGAAGGAATGCAATTATTTTATTGTATCTTTGTCGCGAATTAATTAACAATCTGAATTGACTTCCGCATTATTGAGTACTGAATGACCTTCCCAAAGAACAACTTCATTTCAATCTTCGCGAATTTCGATTCAATTTTTCAATCAATTATTACATTATTATTATGAAAAACGGAACAGTTAAGTTCTTCAATGAACTAAAAGGATTTGGTTTCATCAAAGATCATGAAACAGATGAGGAATTCTTCGTA
>PWHO01000261.1 GCA_003555385.1 Bacteroidales bacterium | reverse complement strand
ACGTTGGTGGATCAGGCTGAGGCCGGGGAGATCAGGCAATATAACTGGTCGCCTGACAGCCGCTGGATCACTTATACGCGGCCGGAACTTGAGCATTACAACAGGATCTTTGTGTTTGATATAGAAAATGATAATGGATTCCCTGTGACCGATGGATGGTACGTATCTTCCGGCCCCACTTTCTGTGACCAGGGAAAATATTTGTTTTTTGTTTCGAACCGTGACTTTAATCCCATTTACAGCAGGGTGGAGTGGAATTTTGCCTATACCACCATGAGCAGGATCTATTTCGTGACGCTGAGGGAGGAGGTGCCTTCCTTCCTTGAATACGAAAATGATGAGGTTAAACTGAACGAAAACGGGAATGATGGAAACAGAGGTGGAAACAATGATGAACTCCGGGTGGAGATTGACAGGGAGAACATCAAGAACCGCATTGCTGTTTTACCTGTGGATGTGGCCAACTATGGAAATATTCAGGCGGTGGGCAACAATATTTATTACATGAAAGGGTCTGACCTGATGATGTTCAATATGGAGAACCGCAGAGAAAGTGAGCTGGCCGGCATAAACGGATATGAGATCAGCGCTGATAAATCTAAAATGCTTGTCAGGGCAAGGGGTCGTTACAGTGTGATTGATCTGCCCCGTTCCTCCTTTTCAGTGAATGATTTTGTGGACCTTTCCAACATGAAAGTCTGGGTCAATTTGCGCGAGGAATGGATGCAGATTTACGAGGAGACCTGGCGGCAGATGCGTGACTTTTTCTACGCCCCGAATATGCACGGTGTGGACTGGGAGGCCAAGAAGGAAAAGTACCGTCCTTTGGTCGGCCATGTCAATAACCGTCTGGATTTAACTTATGTATTGGGCGAGCTTGTTGGTGAACTGAACGTTGGCCATGCTTATGTCGGAGGTGGTGATGTGGCGGAGGTGGAGCGGATCCCCATGGGCCTGCTTGGTGCGGAACTGAGTCAGCACGAATCAGGCTACTACCGTATTGACCGGATACTGAAAGGGGAGAACTGGCAGTCTTCACGGCGCTCGCCATTGACCGAGCTGGGTGTTGACGTGAGTGAGGGAGAATATATTGTGGAAGTGAACGGACAGCCCACCAACACGATGAACAATATTTACCAGTCGCTTGTCGGGAAAGCGGGTCAGCAGTTGGAACTGACTGTGAATGCTTCTCCCGGTACCGATGGTTCCCGAAAGGTAATCGTGAAGCCGATTGCCGATGAATCCAATCTGTATTATTACAATTGGGTACAGGAAAACATCAGAAAGGTCAATGAAGCAACCGATGGCAGGGTAGGGTATATTCACGTGCCGGATATGAGCCCGGGTGGTTTGAATGAATTTGTAAAACATTTCTACCCGCAGCTTCGGAAAGAGGCCCTGATCATTGATGTAAGAGGAAATGGCGGAGGTAATGTGTCGCCCATGCTCATCGAACGTTTGTCGAGAGAGCTTTCCGGGTTATCCATGGCCAGAAACCAGGCGCCGGGCACCCGTCCGGGCCAGATCCACCTCGGTCCGAAGATCTGCCTGATCGATAAGTATTCAGCCTCGGATGGTGACCTGTTCCCTTATCAGTTCAAGAAACTGGGCCTTGGCCCCCTGATCGGCACCACCACCTGGGGTGGAGTGGTTGGCATCCGCGGATCACTGCCGTTTATTGACGGAGCGACCTTGTCCAAGCCTGAATTTGCCCCTTATGATATCCAGGGGGAAGACTGGATTATTGAAGGAATTGGCGTGGAACCGGATATTTATGTAGAAAATGACCCGGCCATGGAGTTTTATGGCATCGATCAGCAGCTTCAGCGCGCCATTGAAGAAGCCCTGGAGCGTATGGAAGAATACGACCAGAAGATTCATCCGGTGCCTCCGTTTCCTGACAAGACCCCGTAGCACTGTTTGAACGGATTTTGGGCGAAACGGACGGGAAGTCAGGTATTTCTGGCTTCCCGTCCTTCCACCTTCCACCTTCGAGCTTCTGAGAACTAACAACCGGAGGCGCGCAGCGCCGACTAACCAACAACCGCTCCGCCCGTTTTCCAGTCCATTGGCAGCTTTCCCAACCCATGGCCCATGAGAACCAACAACTAACAACCGGAGGCGCGCAGCGCCGACTAACCAACAACCAACTAACTATGAAACACATCCCCAACATAATCACCCTGATCAACCTCTTTCTTGGCTGTGTGGCCATTGTGATGACACTGCAGGGGCAGCCCGGTGTGGCAGCCATCATCATCGGCTTGTGTGCGTTGCTGGATTTTCTTGATGGTGCTGCAGCGAGATTCTTGCGTGCCGGTTCCGCGATCGGGCAACAGCTCGACTCCCTGGCTGATCTGGTAAGTTTTGGTGTGGCTCCGTCAGCCATTCTATTTCATTATTTGCAGGGGGCATTTCAAATTATTCAGCCAGAGCAACCAGGTATCCTGTTGCCTTCGTTGGCTTTTCTGGTCGCGGTTTTTTCAGGTCTCCGCCTTGCACGTTTCAATATTGACGAAGAGCAGCAAGATGATTTCAAGGGGTTGCCTACACCGGCAAGTGCCCTGCTGATTGCTTCCATACCATTTGTGTTGACTTATGCGGATCCGAATGCCCTGGTTTTTCGTCTGCTTGAATCGCTCACTACGAAAGTGTGGTTTAACCTGGGCCTGACCTTTGTAATCTCATGGCTGCTGGTGTCGCCGGTACGGATGTTTTCACTGAAGGTAAAATCGATCACATGGAAGGATAACAAGTATGTATACCTCTTTCTTTTCGGCTGCCTGTTACTGTTGATCGTATTCGGATTGTCGGCGGTACCTTTATTCCTGATTTTTTACCTACTTTTGTCGCTTGTTTATCATGTACAACAATATCATTGAATCATGAAGTTTTGCGCAGAAATCAACGTGATGCCCCTTAAAGCACTGCTGGATCCACAGGGGAAAGCCATTACCGCCAGCATGAAAAACCTGGACCTTTCTCAGGTCAGCAATGTGCGGGTGGGGAAACATATCAGCCTTGAAGTGGAAGCCGAAACCCCTGCTGAAGCAAAAAAAATGGTGGAAACTGCCTGTAAAAAGTTATTGGCCAATCCCATTATGGAATATTATGAGTTTGAGCTGATAGAGTCGGAGTGCGATAAATGATCCTTCATGGCCGAGTCGCATGAAACCGGGAAGCAGGGAGAGGCCATTGCAGCGGCCTACCTGTCAGACAAAGGCTGGCAGATTTTGGAGACAAACTGGCACTCGAACCACCGGGAGGCAGATATCATTGCCCGGCATGGTGATCTGTTAGTGATAGTGGAGGTTAAGACCCGGTCAACCGATTTCTTTGGCAGCCCCGAAGAATTTGTAAGCAGGCAAAAACAACGCAGACTGGCGAAGGCCGCCAATCACTATATTCTCATGAGCGGGCTTGACCTGGAAGTTCGCTTTGATATTATTTCCATTGTCATGCAGTTGCCGCGTCCCAAATTAAAACACATAGAGGATGCGTTTTATCCGCATTAAAATTTTTGTTTACAAAATATTCTTTGTAAATTTGCGACCGCTTTTGGGGCGAATGTATTATTGTATTTAGTTTATAATTAGTCAAAAGAAAGAGGTAAAACATGATTATTGTTCCTATAAAAGAAGGCGAAAACATAGACCGGGTCCTGAAGAAGATGAAGCGCAAGTTTGAAAAAACCGGTGTTCTCAGGGAATTGAGGGATCGTCAGAAGTATACCAAGCCTTCAGTTCAAAAAAGGGAAGAGAAGCTCAAGGCGATCTATATCCAGCAGTTGAGGAACGAGCAGGATAGTTAATCAGTCCTTCACCTTTAAATCTTTTCGCTTTTTCGGAGAAATTTTTGCAGAAGCTGTTTTTTTAGCATAACTTTAGGCAAGGGTTTCTTCTTTCTGTTATTATGGGCGTGTATTCCGAACAATTTCTTGAATATCTGTGCCAGGTAAGGCGTTACTCTGAGCACACGCTTCTTGCATACCGCAATGACCTGGATCAGTTTGAAAGGTACCTGAATGATCAGTACGATACAGATTCCTGCCACCTGGCAGATCAGGGAATGGTCAGGTCATGGTTCGCTGCCCTTCGCAGGGGAGGAACGGCACGCAGCACTTTTAACAGAAAACGTTCCGCCTTGCGCTCTTTTTTCGGGTATTTGATAAAATCGGATATAGTCCGGGATAATCCCATGGATAGAGTTGTGTCACTGAAGAATGACCGACGTCTTCCGGTTTTTATGGATCAGGAGAAACTGGAAGAAATTCTGGATCCACGCCTTTTTGGCAGGAATTTTCGGGATATGCGCGACCAGTTGATGCTTGAATTGTTTTACACCACCGGAATTCGTCGCGCTGAGCTTATTGAGCTGAAACACGCTGATGTGAATTGGGAAAAGCAGCAGATGCGAATTACAGGAAAGGGGAATAAGGAGCGGTTGTTGCCACTTTTGGAGCCCGTAGTGGAAAGTTATCAGCGTTACTGTGAAGAAAAAGCAAAACTTTTTGGTTGTGATATTCCCTGGGTGTTTGTCACGGATAAAGGGACGAAAACCTATCCGGTATTTGTCTATCGCCGGGTGAATGCTTACCTTAGTCGTCTCACCACCCTGGTAAAAAGAAGTCCGCATGTGCTGCGGCATTCTTTTGCGACGCATATGTTGAATAACGGGGCTGACCTGAATGCCATCAAAGAGCTGCTTGGTCATGCAAGTCTTTCGGCCACACAGGTTTACACCCACAACTCGATTGAAAAAATTAAAAATATTTATAAACAAGCCCATCCGAAGGCATAAAATCCTGGAGGAAATCATCATGAACGTTAACATCAATTCGGTCCATTTTAAAGCGGATGCAAAACTGGAAGATTTT
>PWHO01000120.1 GCA_003555385.1 Bacteroidales bacterium | reverse complement strand
TCTCTGTCTCGCTGTAGTCCAGACCCACTCGGGCTGTAATCCAGTCGGTAAAGCCATACCCTATATCTCCATGGGCAGCCAGTCCGTCTTCCGACAAAGGGTTCTCCGGCATATCGGTTCTGCCTGCCTGTATATTATAGGAAGCCGTTCCGCGTGGTAAGAACATAAACGGAATCTGTATTTCGCGGCTGCGCGACTGCATGCCGCCATCCGGGGTAAAAATACGCGTCTGCAGGCGGGTGGTGCCGTACCGCAGGGGCACTTCAAAACGGTAGTAGCCCAGCTGATCGGCTACGGTAAAATCGAGCAGGTTATTATTAATATACAGCTCGACTTCAGAATCGGGCTCGGTGCGCCCGTCTACAATGTAGGAGCCGTATAGCTGCCGCGACTCTATGGGCTCGTTGCTTAAGGATAGCCCTTCTATTCTCCTGCCAAGCGGGCCCTGTGTACTAATCTGACCGGCATTAATTTCGGTTAAATAAGGGTTCGGGTTCAATCCATAGCGCCAGCGCAGGTTATCGGTACGGTAGCTAAAGCGCCCGTCTTCTTCGTATCTCCCGCTTAAATTGCCCTGCAGGGCGCCTCCAAACAAATTTGTTCCCCCGGTTAGGGCATAACTGAAGGCCCGCGAAGGGCTGCTCATATCGCCCGCTGTATTTATCTGATAGTCGATAAAGCCGGCCCCAAGAATCTGCCCGCTCCGATCGTAGCGCAAGGGGTAATAGCTGCGCTCGAAGGAGCGCTGTTCGATATTACGCCGGGCCCGTTCCCGGTTTTGCCGGTCGGTTACCGGCATGGCGTGGGGCGTTTCTAACCGAACGCTAAGGGTACTCATGTTAATTTCAAAATACATGTCGAAAACCTCTTCATACACTTCCGGGCTAAGGTAGTAATCGGTTGGGCCGGTAGACATGCGGTCGGCGTTGAAGTTGTATGTCTTATTCCCCAGCACAATACTGCGCTCCTGAAAATTCATGCGGTAGTTTTCGCCCCCGACCAAAAATGTACCCTCTACCAGGCCCGTGGTTCCGGCCGCCTGATAACTTATTTCCAGCCTGTTAAATAATTCCAGCACGGGCAGCAGAAACCGGTTTTCGGAATAATCGTACAGCGCGCTCAAATACACCCTGCCTACAGAAGGGTAGCTGAATGTGAGCACGATTTCATCCACATCCTGTTCCTGTGGCATAGCAGAACGGTATTCTGTATTCCCGGACCCTTCTGCAGTAGCGTATGCGTAAGAATACGTCTCCGTTTCTCCATATATGTGTTCAGCAGGGAATTCAGAATCAGTCTTTTGTGAATACACATATGAAACCGGGCCCGATGTTACTGCAGCAGACACGGCCGCACCGTTTCCCAAAGATATACCGCAGATAATTGCAAATAAGGCAAAACCGACAGACAGCTGCCCTATTCGTATGCTTTTGTGAACCTTTGCCACTACATATTCTATGTTTCTTAAATAATGCAATTCAGCTCTGCCTTTTTATTATCCGATGGAATGTAATGTAATGTGATGTGATCTGATCTGATGTAATGTGATGTATAGCGTGCGTTTTTCGCACCCGGAGGGGAGATGAGCCAGTCTCTCCATATCTGCATGCTCTCATGCCCGGATACAGCAAATAAACCGTATCCGGGCTTTTGTTTGAGCGATAAATGGGGTTTGAATATTTCACGATGGGTCTGTAGAGTACAACGTATACTTGTTAGGTCAGAGCTCAACGAAGCGGGTTTCTGTTAGGGTGTTAGCCGGCGGGAGGTCGGTCGGGCTTACGTCGCTGCGGCTTGGTTCGAACTCAAGAAGCAGCCGGTAGCGGCCTTCCGGAAGCCCTTCGACATCCATATACTGAGGCCAGTAGCGGTTGTAGAATACGCTGAAGAGCCATTCGCCCCTACGTGCTTCGCTTCCGGTGTCGTCGATCAGGCGGGCGGTCAGTTTTCCCATAAACGGACTGTTGCCACCGGCCGATAGCTGCATATCCATATGCAGCTTGTCTCCGCGGCGCTGTGTTTGCAGCTGTTCTAGCGTGAGCACAGATTCTACGCTGCCCTTATGGAAAAACAGCCCGATATTCTGTCGTATACGGTAGCTGATGCGGGTACCGATTCCCTCGTTGGTAGTAGCCTGCTCAATATCTTCTACTATTTCGCTGGAGGTGATGTTCAGCCGGGTCCAGTATAAACCATCCCTAAGACCCTCCGGCTGATATACCTGTACAATAATGCGCTGGTATTCCCCCGGTTGGAGCACAAATTGCCGCGGGAATAGGCGTAAATATTCGTTAAGGCCGTTAGCGGCCTCTTTATCTTCGTTTTCGTAGTTCATAATTAGCTGGCCCTCCTCATCGCTTTCGGGATATCCGAATCGAGGGGTGATGCTGATTTCCTGTGCTGTGTTTCCCGTATTTCGAATGTTTAGCCGCTTGAGCGGCTCTTCCTCATGTATAAATAGAATGGTGGGCGAAATACTCACCTGTGCATAGCTATGGGCTGCCGGCAGTGCCGCTGAGAGCAGCAGCGACAGAAACAGCAGCATAGCAGTTGGGAGCGTTCTGGCAGGACCGCTTAAAATCGCCGCCCTGCATATGAGCATACGTAGACGGGTTGGTAAAAAATAGTGTCGTTTCATTTGGAGGTGATTAGACTGTGATAAAAATACCGGCACCGCGGCTGCCTCGAATGGGAACCACGGTGCGGTACGTTATTTTTTCGGCGCCTTTACAGATACTAATGGTCAGCGCCGGATGTACTCTTTCCGGCCGGTTTAGTCGATACCGAACGTAGCCGTTAGGGTGATGGTGGTTTCATAAAGTCCCTGAGCCTGAGCTACCGGTGGATTTACCTCCGCGCCCAGGAAAATGAAGACCTCCTGAAAGGTTCCGTTTCCAGCTACTACAATCGGAGTGTTGGCTGTAACGCTTACTTCGTTGCCTTCCTCAGGTGCGGTGTTGGATGTATTAAATGCGGAGAAAAAGCTTACAGGAAATTGCTCTCCTGTGTTTCCTTCGCCCGAACCTACCATTTGTGCAGGCACATCGGTAAAGCTGGCTGTAAAGCTGCCGAGGGTTGATATTTTAAATATGCCTGCCTGCTCTTCGCCCGGCGATGAGCCGGTGGCGGAGCCATCAAGGTTAATGCGTTTGGTTTCTCCGGCTACAATATCGCCGAAGAGCAAATCCTGCTCCGCGTCGACAGTAAGACCGGAAATAACCGTTCCGCTAACCGAAATAGTGGCTTGATCCTGCGCTTGTGCCGGGAGCACAAAGAACAGGCTGAGCACTATGCAGGCGGGAATAATCCATTTTGCTAATTGGGTAAACATAGGTTTCCTTTTTGGGATGGTTTTAAATAATAAAAGCGTCTATTCGTACAAGCGTTATCTTTTAGATTTCGCCTGCGTGCGCTGCGGGCAAAAGGCCCGTTAACAGTACCATCCAACCGCACGGAAACGGAAAACCGCTTTCGCGCAGGTGGACGTACCACCTCCACAAGTTCACTGTTATAAAAACGGGTCGGCCAGCCGTGGGGCCAACTCTGCCATATCTATATTTCCACCTCTATGCTGTGCGTTTGGCGCGGCGCCTGTACCATATCGCGCGCAGAAATGTCTCTGCGCTGCGTATCGAAATGCAGGTCTACGCGGTAACGGCCCGACCCGATATCCTCTACAGGGATCTCGATCCGCCTGTGTTCTTCAAAATAGAAGAAGGCGCTGCGTGCGGTATTTTGTACCATTGCACCCGAGCTGTCGAACATTTCTGCTACGATTGTACCCAAAAACGGACTGTTTCCGTCTCGGGTTGCGTGTACGCGCAGCACCATTCGCTCCTGATCGATATCGGTTAATACCTGATGTACGATCAGGCCCGTGGTGGCATTTCCTTTGCGATAGAACAGGGGAATATCCTGCTCAAAAACCACCCCTACGCGGGCGCCTACCTCACCCTGTGCAAGCATGAGATCATCCACATCGGGCGATACAGCTCTCGATGCAATTACCGCTCTTGCCCAGTACATACCGTCCGGCCGGTCGGCCATGGGAATAACCTGGAATCGCAGGGTTTGCGACTGTCCGGGCTGCAGCACCAGGCGGCGGGGAAATACACGAACCTGCTCGTCTACACTGTAGATGGCACGCTTTTCCTCGTCTTCGTAGCGCATGCTTATGGTTCCTTCCTCGTTAGAGGCCGGATAACCAAAACGCAGGCTTATATTAAGTTCCTGCGCTACCGAAGAGGTGTTGGTAACATAGACTTCGCTCATGTTGGTATTATCCTGCACAAACAACATGGTGGGAGCTATGCTTACCTGTGCCTGAGCAGGCAGCATTGCACAAATGAGCAGCGGCACCAGCAGCAGTGGGAAATAGATTTTTGTTTTCATAACAATAAACGTTTGGAGGTGTTTATGATTTACGGCTTGGATGCCTCAAAAAGAATGCATCCAAACCGTAAACAAGATTTCTTAGTTGTAGGAGGCTGTAATGGTGAGATTACCAGCGTATTCACCTGTAGCTTCTACCTGAATTGCAGTATCGTCAGAACCCTTAGCAGTAAGCGTTCCACCAACAAAGAAGGTGTCTTTACCCGTGCCAGCACCAAGTGAACCAATAATGTTGTACGTGTGATTCTTAACTTCACCACCACCAACTAACGCTCCGCCATTAGCATCACCAGAATCACCCGCTACAAAAGAGATCGATGGATTGAAGTTGATTGCATCGCCCGCTTCTGGTATACCTGTGGTTTCAGAAGCAAGTGCTATTTGTGCGTCCCAAGAGACCGTTACGTTTGAACCCGCGCCACCAACAACTTGAAACTTGCCAATGCTTTGAGTACCGCCTGCTACATTAGTAAATTCACCATCCG
>PWHO01000035.1 GCA_003555385.1 Bacteroidales bacterium | reverse complement strand
GGGTGTTTGATGCCATTGATATGGACAATTTCCTGAAGGAGTTCGGTGAATCCGGTGATGAGGAAAGCGGGGGGCAGCGGGATATCCAGCTTTTCCGCAATGCCATTGAGTTTCCGGATATCAAGCTTCGTGAATGTATGGTGCCGCGTACCGAGGTGGTGGCGGTGTCGGAGGATGAAAGCATTCCCAGGGTTCGGGAAATGCTCTCCCGCACGGGCCTGTCCAAAATATTGGTCTATAAAGATTCCATTGATGACATTACCGGTTATGTGCATGCCTTTGACCTGTTTTCGCAGCCTGACAATGTACGGGACATCACCCGCCCGGTGCTGCTGATGCCTGAAACCATGTATGCCAACAAGTTGCTGAAAAGCCTGTTGCAGCAGCGTAAAAGTGTGGCCGTGGTGTTGGATGAGTTTGGCGGTACGGCCGGCATCATCACCATTGAAGACATCATCGAAGAGATCTTCGGTGAGATTGATGATGAGTTTGATGTGGAAGACAACATCGAAAAGCAAACCGGCCCGAAGGAGTATATCTTCAGTGCCCGCCTGGAAATTGATTACCTGAATGAGAAGTATGACTTTGACCTGCCTGAATCAGAAGAGTATGAAACCCTGGGTGGGTTGATAATCAATTATATGGAGAGCATACCCGCCAGGGGGGAAGAAGTACAGATCGGGAAGCTGCATTTTCGCATCCTGCAAGTAAGCCCGAAAAGACTCGATTTAGTGCGGGTTGTGAACCAGGAGTAATCGGTTAACTTGCCCGTGAGAACCAACAATTTTTTTATTAACTTTGCACCCTGAAATTTTAAATTAGAGGATAAAATGGCTGTAATACAAAAAATAAGAAGCTATTCAGGATTGCTGATCGCAGTGATCGGTATTGGCCTTGCTGCTTTTGTGCTGGGTGATTTTCTCGGGCACGGTCCCATGCAGCAGCAGCGGTTTGATGTGGGAAAAGTGGAAGGAACATCGATCCCTTACCAACAATTTGACCAACGGGTGAACCAGCAGATGGACAACTGGCAGCAACAGACAGGGGAAAGCCCCGGTTCGCAGCAGGCTTTCCAGATCCGTCAGCAGGTGTGGAACGATATGGTTCGGGAGATCTTGCTGGAAGAGGAACTTGAGAACCTGGGCATCGCGGTGAAAGCCGAGGAGCTTTACGAGATGATCCACGGAAGTGACCCGCATCCCATCCTGATCCAAAGCTTTTCTGATCCTGCAACCGGAACTTATGACCCCCAGCAGGTGGTGGAGTTTCTCCGGAATTTTGACAGGATGGATCCCCAGGTACGCAGCCAGTGGGTGATGCTTGAAGAACACATCAAAAGTGATAGAAGAGAAGACAAATATAACCAGCTGATCAGCAAGTCTTATGGCGTGCCGGATGCGTTGGCAGCTGCTGATTTCAGCCATCGGAACACCACCGCAGATATTCGCTTTGCGTATAAAACCACCGATGAAATTGATGATGACCAGGTGAGTGTATCTGACCGGGAACTGCGCGCAGTGTATGACAACCATAAGCACCGTTTTCGCCAGGAGGCTTCCCGTGGGTTAAAAATGGTGGTGCAGCCTGTGCATCCGTCTGAAACGGACCAGGAAAATGCCATGAATGAAATTCTGGAACTCCGGGAGGAGATGCAGGATGTGGAAAATATTCCCGCCTTTATCAATGCAGTTTCCGACAGGCGGTTTGACCCTACTTATTATGCGGAGGGTGAATTGTCTCCCCAGATCGATCCCGAAATTTTTGATGCGCAGGAGGGAGATATTTTTGGGCCCTATATGGAAGACAATGCCTATGTGGTATCCATGCTTGTGGATGCGCAGATGCGTCCGGACTCCATGCGTGCCAGCCATATACTGATCAGTTACCAGGGATCGCAGAGTGCGACCGAACAAACCATGCTTGCTTATGACGATGCGCAGCAAATGGCTGACAGCCTGCTCGGCGTAGTTCGTGCCAACCCCAACCGTTTCCCGGAACTGGCCATGGAGATGTCGGATGACCCCAGTGCCGCGGCCAACCAGGGTGACCTGGAGTGGTTCCGTGACGGTGAAATGGTACAGAATTTCAACGAAGCCGTGGTGGAAGGAACCGTGGGTTCTTTCCTGACCGTAGAAACGGACTTCGGCTTTCACGTGGTGCAGGTGACCGACAAGTCGCCGCTCACACAAAAGGTGCAGGTGGCGAACCTGATACGTAATATTGAACCCGGCAACCGTACATACCAGGATGCCTATAGCGCCGTCAGCAGGTTCGCCTCTGAGGTGCGCGAAGGTGCCGACTTTGAGGAAGCTGCCGCTGAGGCGGGGTTGAATGTAAGGGAAGCTCCGCGGGTAGGCCCCATGGACGTTAACCTTCCCGGCATTGACGAGGGCCGTCAGGTGGTGCAGTGGGCTTTCGGTGAGGATACCAGTGTGGGGGACTTCTCCCGCATCTTTGAACTGGACAATACGTTTGTGGTGGCCACCCTGGCTGAAAAGCGTGACGAAGGCATTCCTTCGCTGTCGCAGATCCGCAGCCAGATCATGTCCATTGCCAGGGATGAGAAGAAAAAGGAAATGATCGCCGAGGAGATTACACAGGCCATGGCCAACGGTTCACTGGATAATGTGGCCGGTCAGCTTGGGCTTGAAGTGGCCGAGGCGAATGACCTTACCTTTGCAAGCAACAATTTGCCCGGTATGGGCCCGGAACCCAAAGTGATCGGTTCGGTGTTTGCCATGTCGGAAGGTACTGCCAAAGGTCCCGTAATTGGTAACAGCGGTGTATTTATCGTAGAGGTGGTCCGTATGGATGAGGAAGTGGTTCCCTCCAACCTGACTGCCAATAAGCGCAGGTTGCAGGATGCCTTTCTCAACCGTGTTCCCATGGATGCCTTTGAAGCGATCAAAAACAGGGCCGATATCGAGGACAACCGCGCGATGTTTTTCTAAACAGATTACTGACATTATATTTATACGCTTACCCGCACCCGGCGGCGATACCTGGAATATTCCGGGAACGTTGCCCGGGCTTTGCCGTAGGTAAGGCCCGGAACCGCCAGGAATAAGGTCCGGCCCTCTGCCTGAGATAAGGCCCGGATATGCCAGGTGTAGGGTCCGGCCCTCTGCCTGAGATAAGGCCCGGAACCGCCAGGAATAAGGTCCGGCCCTCTGCCTGAGGTAAGGCCCGGATATGCCAGGGTTATTGACCTGCTAAAAATACCTATATATAATGTGTGATTGTGGTTTAAATTGCTTAATTTTAATCGGTGCATTTTAAACATATAACTATGATTCGACAATTACCCGGCCTCCTTTTTATTTTTGTTGCCCTTATCCTGGCCAGCCATCCTGCGGCAGCAGAAAACATCATGAAAATACATCCGGTAGAAACCGTCCCCGGCGACACCATCCTTGTTGAGGTGGAAGTTGTCAACGAAGACGAATTTTCCGGTTTCAACGTGGACATTCCGTTGCCGCTGGGGTTCAGCTATGTGGAAGGATCCTTTGCCATGAACCTGGAACGCATTGACGGGCACAGTTCATCGGGCAGCGTCAATAATGCCAATGTGATGAAGATCCTGGCCTACTCCATGCAAAATAAACCTTTCATTGGTAATGAAGGGGTGCTGTTCTCTTTTCAGGTGGTTACCCCTGAACAGACCGGCACATTTACCCTTGTGTTGAGGGATGCTGTGCTCGGGGGGCTGGATTTCTCCAACATTCTTACCGGAACGGTTGACGGGGTGGTTGATCTTCAGTACGAACAGGCCATGCTCACCGTTATGGTGGAAGGTGAAGGAGAGGTGACTGTGGATGGTGACCTTTACACGGAACCGGTGTCGGTAGAAAAAGGCGCGGAGCTTTTGCTGGAGGCAACGCCCGCACCCGGCTGGCAGTTTGACCAGTGGTCGGGTGATGCTGCTGGTACGAGCTTGTCGCTGCCGCTGACCATGGATGAAGACAAAGAAGCGGTGGCTGGTTTTTCTGTGATCCCTTCCGGGGATAATGTGATGCGGATTCCGGATGTGTCGGTGTATGGTGGCCATGAGGCTGAGTTTTCGGTGACCATTGACAATGAGGATGACTTTGTGGGGTTTGTGGCCGACATCCGCCTGCCCGACGGTTTTGCCTACCTGGAGGAAACCGCTTACCTTGATGCGGACAGGGCCGGTGACCATGAGCTGGAGGTGAGCCATCCTGATGATGGTTTGTTACGGCTTTCTGCCGTTTCGGCCACGAGCGACAGTTTTTCCGGAGAGGAAGGGGCTGTCGTTTTTTTTGATTTGCTTGCCGGTGAAAATTACGGGCATTTTCCTGTTGTGATTGAAGATGCGCGCATCAGCAATCCTTACGATATTGACATCCTGAGTAGTAAAGTGCATGGAGTGGTTTCGGTGACGCCGGCCCCGGTGACCCTGACCTTCGCGGTGGTGGATGAGGAAGATGTGGCGATCCCCGATGCGGTGGTGACCCTTGAGGGCGACACGGCCGAAGCGGGAGATTATGTATTTCCCGGCCTGGAGTCGGGTACCTATAACTATGAGGTCACCCACCCGGATTATTTCCCGGAGGAAGGCAGTGTCAGTTTGCGCGAAGAAGACTTAACTTACAGGGTGGAGCTTACAGCCCGTCCGGTGCTTTCCACCCTGACTTTCGCGGTGGTGGATGCGCATGACGAAGCCATCGAAGATGCGGTGGTGACCCTTGAGGGCGACACGGCCGAGGCGGGAGATTATGTGTTTCCTGGCCTGGAGTCAGGGACTTATACATATAAAGTAGAACGTGATGGCTATTTTCCTGAAGAAGGCGAGGTGGAACTTACTGAAAATGACCTGGAAATTGTGGTTGAGTTGGAAACCGATGACACCCCTGTTATTGAAATCAGCGTTCC
>PWHO01000251.1 GCA_003555385.1 Bacteroidales bacterium | reverse complement strand
ACCATATGAATGTAACTGGATGAGCTGTTGCCTTCGATGTCATAATCTGACACGGTGAAAGCTGCCCAAACCCCGTCGGGGGAAACAACGGGGTTGCCCGGCCGTTTCATTTCCCACATGGTTTCAGGATTAAAGGGCTCTTTTTCCTGAGCGGTCGCGCGAGGCAAAGCCGAAGCCAAAAGCAAAGCCAACGCAAAAATTGCCAATGTGTGTTTTTTCATCTTGGATGGTGTGATTGGTTTTTATTTTTCTGTCATTACAAAGAAACGAAATTTCCCTGATTTCCCTTTTGCGCCTGCCAACGCTCAATCCCAACTTTTTCCATATTTTTGTGCATATGATACTACTCACCGGAGCAACAGGACTTGTCGGATCTCACCTGCTTTATGACCTGGTTTCAGGGGGTCGGAAGGTACGTGCCATGAAACGCGAAAACAGCCGGCTGGAGCTGGTCAGAGACCTTTTTTCCTGGTATGATCCGGATAAAGGGGAGGCCCTGTTCGGGCAGGTAGAATGGGTGGATGCCGATCTCAGCGATATCACCAGCCTGCAGGAAGCAGTCAGGGATATCCGGTATATTTATCATTGTGCAGCCACGGTGTCGTTCCAGCCCCGCGACCGGCAGGTGATGATGAAAGCCAACGTGGAAGGAACGGCCAACCTGGTGAATGTGGCCCTTCAAAACGAGGTGGAAAAATTCTGCCACTGCAGCAGTGTGGCCGCCCTGGGTACACCACTGCCAGGGGAAGTGGTGCAGGAATCCCTGATCTGGAAAACATCCGGCAGTCACTCCTGTTATGCCATCAGCAAATACGGTGCTGAACGTGAAGTGTGGCGGGCGTCGGAGGAGGGAATGGATGTGGTGATCATCAACCCAACGGTGATCATTGGTCCCGGAGATCCTTCCAGGTCAAGTGCCCAGCTTTACCAGTCGGTGAATAAAGGATTAAAATTTTATACCTCAGGAGTTAATGGCTTTGTGGATGCCCGTGACGTGGCCCGGGCCATGGTGCTGCTGATGGAAGGCGACCAGGTGAATGAACGCTTCATTGCCAACAGTGAAAACCTGCCGTTTAAGGAATTGTTTGACTCTTTTGCCCGTTCCGCTAAAGTGGAACCCCCGAAGTACAGGGTTGGCCGCTGGATGAGTGACCTGGCATGGCGCCTGGAGGCAGGCAGGGCATTCCTGACAGGCAGCAAACCCTTACTGTCAAAAGAAACCGCCCGCAATGCCCATAACAAGCGTTACTTTTCCAATGAAAAAATAAGGGTAGCCCTGGACATCCGGTTTCGGCCGGTCAGCGAGGCGACAGAGAACACCGCCGGGTTTTTTCGAAAATATCCTGATTATCTTTAAGGGTGCGCTTTGAAGGGCTTGCCGCCTGCCATCCGAAGCCTAACCCCCCAGCAACTTTCGATGACTGCGCTGAATCACATACTGGCTGATCATATAAAGCAACAGCAGGGCCGACAAAAAAGCAGCGAATGACCCCAGGTAGTTTCCGGTGCGGGTAAAAAAGGTGATCTGCGAGTTTTTATTCAGGTCCGACACCATGGCCCCGGATTCTCCCCAGGGTATTTCGGCCGTTATTTCCCCCTTTTGGTTGATGAAGGAGGAGATGCCCGTACTGGCCGACCTGGCGATGCTGCGGCGCGATTCAATGGCTCTGAGCCGTGCGTACTGGTTGTGTTGCCGGTAACCCGGGGGGTCACGCCACCATCCGTCATTGGTCACAACAAACAGCAGGGTGGCCCCTTTCTGCATATATCGCCCCATATACTCTCCGTAGATGGATTCATAGCAAACGGCAGGGGCTATTGCAATGCCGTCGCCGGTTTCAAACACGCTCCTGTCGTCCTGGGTTCCCAGGCTGCCGGCAATCCCACCGAAACGGTCTACCAGTCCGCTCAGGGGTGCCAAAAGGGTAAAATAGGGCATGCGCTCGATGCCCGGAACCAGTTTTGACTTGTGGTAATACTGTACGGGTTGATCCTGCTCTACCATAATGGCCGAATTAAATGAGTCATAATGCTGGCCGGTATTGCCGTATGGTCTGGCAGTAGGGGAAGGGGGGTCACCCGGCGGGTACAGCCTGTAGGTAAAACTTCCCATTACCCAGCTCAGCCCGGGATAATCCTTGATATGTTCCCTCAGTTTGATAATCGTGGGATGCGATTCGTCCTGCTGCTTCCAAACTCCTCGGGGGTTGGCGGCCTCGGGGGCCACCACAAAACGGGTGTCAGGGGGGATTTTGCTGTTGGCCAGGCGGATCATTTTTTCCACTCTCTGTGCTGCTTCTGCTTCTGTGGATACCGGATCGTAAGGGTCCTCGGCAGGTTGAATGATCACCACTTCTACCGGTGCAGAAGTTTCTTCATGGTTGTGCCACATAAACCACGAAACAACCGACGGCAACAGGAAGATCGCGATTGCCAGGCCGGTATACCATTTGAATTTCTTTGTAAACAGGCCATGTTCAAAATACTGCTTCAATCCGGCAAACAGCAGCAGGTTGATGCCCAGTACCCAAAGCGTGCCTCCGGCAGTTCCGGTGAACTCGTACCATTGCACCCAGGCCGGATAAGCGGCAAATACATTACCAGTGTCGAGCCAGCTCCAGCTTAGTTCCCAGCGCCCGTGCATGTACTCGAAAGCTAGCCAGAATATCACCAGGGGTGCCGGACCCTGTTTGCTGCCCAGCAATCTTCGCCATGTATGCATGAGCCACCAGGGAATGGTCATGAAAATGGAATTCAGCAGAACGGCCACGATCATTCCGGGGATGGTGGCAAACATAATCCACCAGGTGGTAAACAGGTTGAAAATAAAAAAGGCCGTCCAGGCGTATGCCGTAAAGCTGAGGGCGCTGTGTGTTTTTCGCTGCCTGAAAAGCTCCTCCTCCAGGAAAAGCAGGGGGATGAATGCAACGAAAGCAAGAAAGGGGAACCCCCGGGCGGGCCAGCTCAGCGCCAGTAATAATCCGGTAGCCAGAGCAAGCAGCAGGCGCCTGTTTGCCGGGATGAATTTCCACATGAGCGTTGAATTATTTTGGAGGATAAAGGTAAGGATATTCGTTTAAAACAGTGTTTAAAACCGAAGATTTATTATTTTTGTGTGTCTTCAAACACAGGAGTTATGGCAAAAAGCAGGAACACAGAGCAAAAAATATTTGATGCAGCCACCGAGCTGTTTCTGGAAAAAGGGGTCGACCGGACCAGCGTCAGAGAGATTGCTTCCAGGGCGGGTATTAACCTGGCCCTGATGAATTATTATTTCCGAAGCAAGGAGAATTTATTCTACGCCATCTTTACCCGGCTGGTGCAGAAAAATTCTGAGGAGCTGATCCGTATACTGGACAGTGATCTGCCCCTGAATGACAAGGTCCGGCAATATGTGGGCGTGTACATCGACATGTTGTCCGATAACCCACTGCTTGTGTCATTTGTGATGGCAATTTTACATCGCAGCCGCGAAAGGATCACTGAAATGAAAGTGATCAGCAGCCTTTACGCCACTGAACAGTTTACCAAACAATTGCTGGATGAGGGAAAAAAAGGGAATATCCGGCGTACCGACCCGACCCAGTTTTTTGTGGATATGCTTTCGCTGATCGCTTTTCCCTTTGCCATCCGGGCCCTTGTGATGGATAAAAACAACTTCAGTGAGGCGGATTTTCAGGAATTCATCCGGATAAGAAAGAAACATGTTCCGGAGATGCTCATCGACAGTCTTCGTCCGCGCAGCTGATATTGTCCATCAGTTTGTCATGGCTGATCCTTGACAAGGCGGATCCTGTTTTTTTAAAAGACCGGTTAAACGCTTCCCTCGTACACGACCTCCATTGATGGTCAGTCCATTCAGCAAATGGTTCCAGCGGTTCCAGCTCTTTTTCATTGTGCGGACTGGCATGGCGGTTGTGCGGACACACTTCCTGGCAGATGTCGCAGCCAAAGATCCATCCCCTGGTTTTTTCCCGATAGGGTTCGGGAATCCTGTCTCTGAGTTCTATGGTCAGGTAAGAAAGGCATTTGCCTGCATCAACCTTTCCGGGTGCCACGATGGCGGAAGTGGGGCAGGCATCCATACAGCGGGTGCATTTGCCGCACAGATCCTTGCTGAAGGGAGCATCGGGTTCAGCCTCAATACTGGTGATCACTTCACCCAGAAAATAATAGCTGCCTTTGCGCGGCAGGATCAGGCAGGCATTTTTTCCGGTATTGCCCAGTCCGGCCTCCACGGCCCATGAACGCTCCAGCACAGGGGCGGAGTCTGTAAACACGCGGTGCTGGTGTTCACCGGCCAGTTCAGTAATAAAAGCCGCCAGCGCTTTCAGTTTTTTTTTCATCACCATGTGATAATCTTTTCCATAGGCATAGCGGGAAACCTTGTAGCTGTCCGGAGCGGGCTGGTGAACCGGCGGGTAATAATTCTGTGCTACCACCACCACGGTTCTGGCACCTTCCGACAACAGCCGGGGATCAAGCCTTTTGGCGAAATGATTGGCCATATATGCCATCTTTCCATGATAGCCCTTTTGGAGCCATTGATCCAGCACCGGCTTATAACCTTCCAGGGCGGTGGCACGGGCCAGGCCGCAGGCGTCGAAACCCAGGGCGGAGGCCTTTGCCTTAATGGCGGAGGTGAGGGGTTGTTGGTTCTCATGATGGTTGTTGGTTCTCATGGGCCGGGTGATGGGGAAGCTGTCAATGGTTCTGGAAACGGGCGAGGCGGTTGTTGGTTAGTTGGTTGTTGGTTTTCATGGGCTGGGCGATGGTGGGGGTTGCCGATATTCGTTGGACGGGGCTGGAAGGTTGTTGGTTGTTGGTTAGTCGAAGAGGGTGTTGTTGCTGCGGGTTTTGAGCCGGCCCAGGTGTTTGTAGGCGATCTCGGTGGCTTCCCTGCCTCTGGGGGTCCGCATGATGTAGCCTT
>PWHO01000024.1 GCA_003555385.1 Bacteroidales bacterium | reverse complement strand
TAAAAAAACGACCGGTTAGTCCTGTTTATTTTAGTTCTGCAAGAGATTTTTTCATCCTTGCAACCGCTTCTTCCAGTAAATCGTTGGAAGTGGCATAGGAGAACCGTACACATTCATCATCTCCGAAAGCGCTGCCGGGAACCAGTGCGATGTGTGCCTTTTTCAGGAGGTACATGCAGAAGTCGAATGCATCCTTGATGGTTTTCTCCCCATCTGATTTACCAAAATATGATTTGACGTTGATAAATACGTAAAATGCACCCTGGGGTTCATTGGTTTTGGTTCCGGGAACTTCTTCCAGTAGTTTCAACACCAGATCGCGCCGCTCGCGAAACTTTTCCAGCATTGAATGTGTGGTGGAAGGGTCGGCCTGCATGGCCTTCAGTGCAGCACGCTGGGCAATGGAGCAGGTGCCTGAGGTGAACTGTCCCTGAAGCTTGTTGCAGGCTTTGGCGATCTCCGGGTGGGCAGCGATGTAACCGATGCGCCAGCCCGTCATGGCAAAGCCTTTGGATACTCCGTTGACAAGGATCACCCGCTCGCGGATGGCCTCAAACTGTGCGATGCTTTCATGCTTGCCGCCAAAATTGATATGTTCATAAATTTCATCAGAGATGATATACACATTGGGGTATTTGGCAAATACTTCCGCCAGAGCTTTTAGCTCTTCTTTTGAATAGACAGAGCCGGTGGGGTTGCAGGGGCTGGAGAAAATGAAAACAGAAGTTTTGTCAGTGAGGGCTTCGTCCAGCTGATCCGGTGTGATTTTGAAGTTGTTTTCAATGCCTGCTTTGACATATATCGCCTTGCCTTCAGCCATTTTGACAATTTCGCGGTAGCTGACCCAATAGGGGGTGGGGATCACCACCTCGTCTCCGGGGTTTACCAGGCAAAGTACAGTATTGGCAATGGAATGCTTGGCACCGGTACTTACCACGATCTGGTCAGGGGTGTAGCTGAGCTTGTTATCGCGTTCAAGCTTGTGGCAGATGGCCTCACGCAGGTCCTGGTAGCCGTTTACCGGGGTGTAGAAAGAGTAATTCTCGTCAATGGCTTTTTTCCCGGCCTCTTTCACGGCGTCAGGGGTGAAAAAATCAGGCTCCCCGACGCTGAGGTTGATTACGTCGTGGCCTTCGGCCTTCAGTTCGCGACTCATCCTTGACATGGCAAGGGTTTCGGATTCAGACAAGCGGTTTATTCTGTCGGATAAAGTTATCATAGTATTATATATAAAAGTGAAACAATGGGTGAACGCAATGTGCTCCGTGTTGTGTATTAATTAACAGGGAAAGGCAAATTTAGCAAAATAAAGCGTTTCCCCAAAAGGGATTATATTTGTATCCAAACAGTAATTGCCATGGGAGAAATTTTATACATGCTGCGCTATGCCATCCCTTCAGTGGTGGTTTTTGCTACAGCCTATTACCTGCTGAAGGAGTTCTTTCAGCAGGAAAACAAACGCCGCCGTTACGACCTGGCAGGTGAAAGAATGAGGATCTCACTGCCGTTGCGGTTGCAGGCCTATGAAAGGCTGATCCTTTTCCTGGAAAGGATTTCCCCGAATAATCTGATCATGCGGGTTTATCGTCCGGAGTGGTCGGCACGGGAAGTTCAGAAAAACCTGGTCCAGCATATTCGCGATGAATATGCCCATAATTTATCGCAGCAGCTTTATGTGTCGTCGCATGCCTGGGAACTCATTAACCAGGCCTATGAGGAGGCGATTGGTCAGATCAATTCGCTGGGGGCGTCCATGGAGGAGGGGGCTACGGCTACCGACTTCAGTAAAAAGTTGCTGGAAGCCGACCTGGAGAAGGCTGCCACGTTGCAAGCCATGGAATACCTGAAAAGTGAAGCCAGGAAGACTTTCTGAGTCAGTATGCCGGTTCTGGTGTCGCAAATTTAATGTAAAATCTGATGTCAAAATAAACCTATGAAGATTACCCTGAATAACCGTCCGGAAACCATAGATGGAAAAGATGCACTATCGGTGCGTGAATTACTTGACCTGAAGAACTTTACGTTTAAGTTTCTGGTGATAAGGATTAACGGCCGGACAATCAAGCCCGGCGAGTACGAAAACAGCATGATTTATGACGGGGATGACGTCAAGGTGATTCACCTGATCAGCGGGGGGTGATTGACGTGTTCATGCGCGACATGCCTATCAGGCGGTCGTAAAGGTCGCCGGGTTGCCGGTGATAGACCAGAATGGTGTAGTCGTTTTCCGTAAAGGAGTGGTTCCCTTCTATGTAGGTTATGTCTGCCTCTGCTTCTCCTTCCGGCAGATATGCGTAAAGGTAATTGTAATAGCCTTGTTTCAGCAGCAGGCTCAGTTCGTAGGCGTTCTCCCCGTAATTGTAATTCATCCTGTTTTCCTCTGTAAACGCCCAGTTGGTAAGTTCTCCCATCACATAGAGATATCCATCTTCAAGCGGTTCGTTCATGGGAAGGTGGAAATGCACCCAGGCATAATCACTCTCCAGCTGGTCATTGGGTGCGTCGGATGTCATGATCCGGAACCTGCCATTGAGGTCGTCTTTGGAAAAATACTGCTCGTGGGTGCGAATCCGGTCCGGAAGCAGGTATACATCCCAGAACCTCCTGGAAGAACGGATGTCTTCAATCCTGTCAGACAAGTAACGCAGACTGCGAATATCAAAATGCCGGAATTCATTGCCCCCGTCAAAAAGGGTTTGGTCTTCGTAATCATACACAAAGCGGCTTCCCTGTACCGACCTCGGATCAAGGTCGGTGATGGCATTGTCCCAGCGTCCGTTCTGAATAATGACCACGTTCAGATCGCGGTAAGGATTGGACACCTGGTATCCGGTCGTGTTGATTGCAAAAGAGAGTTGCTGTTTATGGTCACGATACATGACCAGATTTGCCTGCTTTACACTTCCCTCGATGCTCACACTTTGCTCAACCACCATGAATCGACGGGTGAAAACCACATTGTTGCGGTCGCCTCCTTCAAAGACTTTCAGGATGTAGTTCCCGGATTTGGCCGGGCGCAGGTTCTGGTTGGGAAATGTGAGGCGGTACTGGGTATAGGGTACCCGGGTGTTCATTGAACGGTAATAATCGTTGATCTGTTCTTCGTAAAACCCCTCAATGTATTCATGTTCTCGTAATTCAGAAGGTTGCCAGTCGGCGTTGCAATGGATGATGGTGTATTGGTAATTTTTATAATCCGCGTCCAGGTCGTCGAAACTTAGAATCAACTGGTCACCCGAATTTAAGCGTATGTAGGGGTCGGACAATTCAAAGTCTTCCTGTGTAAACAAAACGGTACTGATGTTGTTCTTATGGATAAAATCGCCATAAAGAAAAAAATCCGTATTATTGTTATGGGCTGTGGCGGTGATGGTCAGAATGGTCAGCGCCAGCAGGGTTAATATTTCCGGTCGGGCCGGAATGTATTGACGGAAAAAATGGAGATTGTTCATTGGGGATGTGTTTTTTTCGGGGCCGGATGCCTTGAACGGAACCCTAAACAAAGCTAATGAAAAACAAAATCTTGACAAAGGTATTCAGGTATCTGAAAATTCCTATAATTTTGTTAGGAAGCTTCGTTCATATAAATTACGTCAAAAGATGTCGAAAGTAATCAGGATTAAACGTGGTTTGAATATCCCGCTTAAAGGAGATGCTGAGAAGATATTGCAAACTCCTTCCATGGCACCTGAGTATGCGGTAAAGCCCACCGACTTTCACGGGCTGTTCCCGAAAATGATGGTGGAGGAGGGTGAGCGCGTAAAGGCCGGAACTCCCTTATTTTACGACAAATACAATGAGGATGTGGTGTTTACCGCACCGGTGAGCGGAACCTACACCCGCCTGGTGAGGGGGGCCAAACGCCGGATTCTTGAAGTTCGCATTGAGCCGGATGCAGCGGATGATTATATTGATTTCGGGGCGGCAGATCCTGCCTCCATCTCCCGGGATGAAATCATTGACAAGTTGCTCAAAAGCGGTATCTGGCCGGCCATCCGGCAGCGGCCATACAGTATCATTGCTTCCCGGGAAGATAAACCACGTGATATTTTTATTTCTGCCTTTAACTCCGCCCCACTGGCCCCGGACCTTGATTTTGTGATCAATGGCAGCGAGGGGGCTTTTCAGAAAGGACTGGATGTGTTATCGCGCCTGACGGATGGAGATGTGCACCTGGGGGTTGATGCGGACTCAACAACCTCTGAGGCCTTTATCCGGGCAAAAGGGGTAAAGGTAAATCGTTTTAAAGGTCCGCATCCGGCCGGAAATGTGGGAATTCAAATCCATCATATACGGCCGGTGAATAAAGGAGATATCGTCTGGTATCTGGATGTGCATCATGTGGTCACAATCGGCCGGCTGTTTGAAACCGGCACTTATGACTCCAGGAAAGTGGTCGCTTTGACAGGTTCGGAAGTGGTGAATCCGCGTTATTACAGGGTTCATGCAGGTGCACGGCTCGACTGCATTGCGGGAGATAATGTATTGCAGGAAGAAGGTGTTTCCCCACGCTATATCAGCGGAGATGCCCTTACGGGAGAAAAAATCGGTGCTAAGGGCTTTGTAGGGTTTTATGACAGCCAGGCAACGGTGATTCCCGAAGGTGACAAGCCGGAGATGATTGGTTGGCTGATCCCCAATTTGCAAAGGTTCAGTGTGTCAAGAACATGGCCTTCTTTTCTGATGCCATGGAAAAAGTACCGCCTTGACACCAATATTCGCAGCGGGGAGCGTCCATTTGTAATCACCGGCCTGTATGAGAAATACCTGCCCATGGACATTCTGCCCATGCAATTGCTCAAGGCCATCATGATCAATGATATTGATATGATGGAAAACCTGGGTATTTATGAAGTGGCCCCGGAAGATTTTGCCTTGTGCGAATTTGTCTGCCCGTCCAAAATCGAAATTCAGTCTGTCATCCGTGACGGACTTGATAATATTCAGAAAGAGTTTGCCTGATCAGTGACATTCGTTTGTTAATCTCTTAAACAACG
>PWHO01000152.1 GCA_003555385.1 Bacteroidales bacterium | reverse complement strand
CCTTCGGCCCTCCGGTTGTTAGTTCCGGCGCTAAAGCGCCTGATGGGTGTTGGTTACCATGGCCCGTGCGAACCAACAACCAACAACCGCGCGGGCCGTTTACCAGTCCGTTAGTCTTTTCCCTTCACTCCGCCCATGAGAACCAACAACTGTATATGCCGTTTACCAGGCCATTGGCAGCTTCCCCATCACTTAGCCCATGAGAACCAACAACTGTATATGCCGTTTACCAGGCCATTGGCAGCTTTCCCTTCACTCCGCCCATGAGAACCAACAACTATAATGAGGGGCATCAGCCCCGAATTATTTATTCACCTGAAAGGTATTATCACCCTTCTCCAGGTAGTTCACGATCTGTGTGGCTGCTGCAATACCTGCATTGATATTGGCTTCAGAGGTTTGTGCACCCATTTTCTTGGCGGTAAACACTGAACGCCCGGGGTATTTGCTTTCAATTTCCTCCCTGCAGTCAGGCGCCACATCCGACAAGTAGCTGATATCGGAGCGCTCTTCCATGAGCTTCATCAAGCTTTCCTCATCGATCACCTCTTTTCTGGCGGTGTTGATCAACATGCCATTTTTGGGCATCACAGAAAGCAGGTCATAACCGATCGACTTTTTGGTTTTGTCGTTGGCGGGAATATGCAGGGAAACAAAGTCGCAGGTTTTGTAAAGCTCTTTTTCTGAGCTGAGCGGCTTGATTCCGTCCTTTTCCATATCCGCATTGTCCACAAAAGGATCAAAGCCATACAGATCCATGCCAAATCCTTTGGCGATGTCAGCCACGAATTTGCCCACATTGCCATAAGCATGAATTCCCAGTTTTTTGCCGCGCAATTCGGTACCCGAGCTGCCGTCAAAAGCTTTTCTCACATGATACAGCATCATGCCGAATACCAACTCGGCCACTGCATTGGAGTTCTGGCCGGGTGTATTCATCGCCACCACATCATTTTTGTTGCAGGCTTCCAGGTCCACATTGTCGTAACCGGCACCTGCCCTTACGATCACCTTGAGGTTTTTGGCTGCTTCAATGATATCGGCCGAGGCCTTGTCACTGCGGATGATCATGGCATCCACATCAGCGGCAACTTCTTTCCACTCGTCGGGAGAGTTATATTTTTCCAGCAAGACCATTTCATAGCCTGCCTTATCCAGCACTTCTCTGATGCCGTCTACTGCAGCAGGAGCAAAAGGCTTAACAGTTGCTACAAGAACTTTTTTCATGACTCATATATTTAAGGGTTCATAAAAGGTTCTCCCGGCCGGGGACTCCGGCCGGGAGAATATTGCCACAGGCAAAACCTATTTTGCATGTTTCTTTTCAAATTCCTGCATGGCATCCACGAGGGCCTGGACGCTTTCTCTGGGCAGGGCATTGTAGGTAGAAGCCCTGAATCCGCCTACCGAACGGTGTCCTTTGAGTCCGACCATTCCTTTTGAGATGGTAAACTCCAGGAATTCTTTTTCCAGTTCCTGGTATTCGGGCTTCATCACGAAGCAAATATTCATGATGGAGCGGCTGTCTTTTTCTGCAGTGCCTTCGAACAGCGGGTTGCGCTCAATTTCCCCGTACAGCAAATCCGCTTTTTCATGGTTCATTTTCTGCATCACCTTCACACCGCCCAGTTTTTTCAGCCAGCGAAGGGTTTCCATACATGTGTAAATGGGCAAACAAGGAGGGGTGTTGAACATGGAACCCTGGTCGATGTGGGTCTGGTAGTTCAGCATGGTGGGGATGAACCTGTCCACTTTACCCAGGATGTCATCGCGGATGATCACAAAAGTAGCACCGGCAGGTCCGAGGTTCTTTTGTGCACCGCCATAGATCATGGCATATTTGGACACATCCACCGGACGGCTGAAGATATCAGAACTCATGTCTGCCACCAATGGCACAGGGCTGTCATAGTCTTCAAAGATCTCTGTTCCGAAAATGGTGTTGTTGGTGGTGATGTGGAAATAATCCGCATCCTCAGGGATCTTGAAATCTTTGGGAATGAAGTTGAAGTTTTTGTCAGCGGAGCTGCCTGCCACATCCACCTCTCCAAAACCTTTGGCTTCTTTGATGGCTTTCTTGGCCCAGGTGCCTGTCTCCAGGTAGGCCGCTTTTTTGTTCAAGAGGTTGAAAGGGATCATGCAGAACTGCATGCTGGCGCCACCGCCCAGGAAGAGCACGTGGTAATTTTCGGGAATATCCAGCAACTCCTTGAAAAGGGCTACGGTTTCATCCATAACGGCCTGAAATTCCTTGCCGCGATGGGATAACTCCATCACCGACAACCCGATTCCGTTCAGGTCCTGCACTGCTTTGGCAGTGTTTTCAATCACTTCTTTTGACAAAACGGAAGGTCCGGCACTAAAATTATGTTTTTTCATTGCTTGTTGATTTATGGGTGATTAATTAAAAAGGTTGAAAAATGAAAAAGAAATCCCGGCGAACCGGTCAATGTCCGGCCACCTGAATCCTATTGAAATTCCCGAAAATTAATTACAAAAAACTGTTTGCAAATTTTGCTGCAAGATGCAACTTTTTTTAAGATTTTCCAGCAAAGATGGAAAAATTATTTTTCTTCAGGGGCCGGCATACGGGCAGGGGCCGGCATCCGTGCATCCACATCTTCCACCAGCACCCATCTCCCATCCTCCAGATACATCCCGTCGAAAATATTCACCTCGGGTTTGTAAAACTGAAAGTGCCCCCGGAGGCCCTCATTTAATGGTTCCAGCCTGTCAAATACGATCATATGGTGCAGGCTGTCGCCCTTATGGTAAAAATCACGTTCATACAGCAGGCTCATTGACACGGCGGCCGAGTATTGAAAGATCACCCGGTGATTCTCTGCATACCGTCCGTCAAAAACGGGATGACCGAAAACGGGATCACCCTGCCGGATCACAAGGGGCTCGATCACCCTGATCCGCGTTTGGGGGTTATCCCCCTTCCATCCCAAAAGTGTATACACATCCCTTCCTTCTTCATCCTCATGATGAATGATCTCATAATAATACGCCCCATACCAGTTACCCGGGTCCAGTGCCCCGGCTTCCTTCACCCCGATCTGCCCGGTGTTATCGTCCAGTTCATACAAAGCGCCATTCAGGGCTTCTTCCGCACCGCGCTGCAAATAACCAAAGTAACGGAACTCCTGCCCGGAAAGTGGCACATACCAGGTAAAGAGCCGGAAGTCCTTATCCGGGGCATACAAAACCGATAACGTGTTCAGGGAGTCAAACGGATAATGGAATGACCCCTCACGGGCCAGCACCTCGTTTAAATACGCCTTGAATTCCTGGTTGTTTTGCAACCTTTCATCATCCCTTTCGGGCAGCACAATGCGTGTGGCCATGGCCTGGAGCGAATCTTCGGCCTCCCGGAAAAACAGGGAATCCGGATCCCCAAAACGCAAACCCGCCCCGGCAAAAACCAGGCTGCCGGAGAGAAGAGCATACAAAACAACTAACAAGGCAGTCCTGATCATAAGGCAATTTTTACTGCTGATACCACTGAATCTTGTAACTTTACTGATCGCGGGCACCGCGAAAACCATCCCGGACCCCACACAAAATTAGTGGATTTATTAAATTTTGACAATACCTGACGATGACCGAACCAGACCTGCAGCAAAAAATAGATGCATTCAGCGAACTGGGCAATGAGATGAGGCAGGCGGCCGGGTTGCTGAATCGGGATCACGCCCGGGACGGTGAGGGTAGTGGCGGTGGTGGCCATAGTGGAGGTGATGACCATAGTGGGGGTGGTGATGGTAGTGGAGGTGGTGGCTTGGATGCCGGTGGTGGCTTGGATGACGTTGGCGGCGTTGGTGGCTTGGATGACGTTGGCGGTGGTGGTGGCTTGGATGACGTTGGCGGCGGTGAAAACTACCAGTTTAAGGGGCACAACCCGGGTGTGCAATCTCTTTTGGATGGTGTGGAAGAAAGCAGGGCACATAACCCCTGGTTTACCATCCGGGAAACCTCAAGGGCCCTGGATGCACTCGGCCGGATGCTGCAAAAAGACAAACTGGAAGCCTGGGCCGGCAGGTATGAAAAACAGCTGCAAGAGGCACGGGTGCCAAAAACCGTGGCGGTGATCATGGCGGGCAACATTCCGCTGGTCGGTTTTCATGATTTCATGTGCGTACTGATGGCCGGCCACCGCTTCCTTGGTAAACTTTCTTCGCAGGATCCCGTGCTGCCCGTTACAGTGGCCCGCATGCTCACAAGGCACGCCCCGGGCCTGGAAAAATTCATCGAATTCACTTCAGGACAAATTGATTCTGCGGATGCCGAAGCGGTGATCGCCACCGGGAGTGACAACACGGCCAGGTATTTTGAGTTCCGGTTCGGTGACAAACCACGCATCATACGAAAAAACCGCAACAGCTCTGCGGTGCTTTCCGGCCGGGAGCCTGAAGCTGTTCTGAGGGCACTCGGGGAAGATGTATTCTCCTATTTCGGACTGGGGTGCCGCAGCATCTCTCATTTACTGATCCCGGAAGATTTTGACCTGTCGCGCCTGGTCGAAGCATGGGTGCCTTTCAGGCCCATTACCAGTCATCCGAAATACCGGAATAACCTCATTTACCAAAGGGCGCTATTCAACTTGAAAGATCAGCCTTTCACGGATGCCGGGTGCTGCCTGCTTGCCGAAAACGCCCAAACGGCTTCCCCTGTTTCCGTGGTGCATTATTCACGCTATCGCAATTTTTCGGATGCCGGGGCATTTTTAATGGCGAAACAAGACCAGCTGCAGTGTGTGGTGGCCGCCGGCAATTTTCTGCCGGACAACGCGAAAACGCTCTTGCCCGGTGCGGAAACGCCACCGACTGGTGCAGAAACGACTCCGGCCGGTAGGGGAACGACCCAGGCCGGTGGGGCGACTTCCCTGCCCGGCCCGGAAACTACCTTGCCCGGTGAAAGCCAGCAGCCGGGCCCCGGCGACTATGCCGACGGGGTGGATACCATGGATTTTTTACTCAGGCTTCCCTGATCCCCCCGGTTGTTTTTCAGCCGGTATT
>PWHO01000338.1 GCA_003555385.1 Bacteroidales bacterium | reverse complement strand
GTCTTTCTTTTCTTTTAAGCAAGAAATTAAAATATAATGTTTTGGTTATTGCTGTATCGTGATTATACGCAAACAATATTCTATTATTGATTGCCAAACACCAAAAGCGATAAGAATCCGATTTGATAATGTCTAATTCACGGTCAGAATAACTAATCAAAGCGCCCGTATCTTCTGTGTCGATTTCCCGAATGTTTATACTGTCTAAATTATATGGTGTTTCACGATAATATAACTTGATTTCTGGTTGTTCTTCCCATTCTTGATGTAAATTATTAAGGTCGGAAAAACCGCCGGTGTTAATCACGTTTCTAGCATTGTCGGTTACGACATGAATATTATGCGTATGGGCAAGTGTTGCATTCGGATCTAGTCTTATGTCAACATTAACTCTTGAAATTTCATCTCCGTCATAATCTTCAACTTGCGGAAACAACAATAATTCTTGGTTTAAATCATCGTTGTATTCAAAATTGGTCACGTATCGCATTTCGAATGTTTGAACACGACCATTTCCGTCAGTGTATTGAATGTTCTTTTTTTGCCAACTTCCCAAATCGCTAAAATCATTTTTTTCAACGGCGGGATAAGCCAACGTTGGGTGCATAAATTGATTGTGAATGGTTATGACATCACCGTCTCCGCCAATTAATGGCCTAATCGCTAAAGGTGCTGGCGGGGGTAACTCGGCCGTACGAGTATAATAAGTTGTTGAAACTGGTGTATTATATGTTTCGTTAAAATCAAGTATGTTTAACGCTACATTTCTGCCAAACTCGGTTAAATAACTATTAATTTCTTTTTTTGTATCGCTGATTTCAATAAATTCATGCGTTTGCGTGTTTGTCTTGATACGCTTTCCGGTAATCGTAAACGGCTCCGGTTGGCTTGTAATAGAAGTTTCAGCGTCTATGTTCGCAAAGTTCTTATTCATTTCATAGGTGCATTTGACAAATCTGTTGTTATATAGATATCTTACTTTTGTGACTATATAACCATCTTGCGACCAGTCCCCTATTTTTGGTGGCTGTGTGCCGTTTTTAAAGCGTTCGGTGTAAACTCTGTGTCTTTCTCCTAAACGATTAGCCAAGCGTGATAAAGCCCGTTTGTGTTGCTTTATTTCAACACGGCTTGATTGTTGGTCTGAAAGAGTCGTTGCAAGGATCGTGTCCTTAACATCTTGTTTTTCGATTGTGTATGATATATCTCGGCTTGATAAATATCTAAAACGCATAGGAACGTTTTCTATTCCCGATAAATCTATTTCTAACAACCCTGCATCTGGGTATTCTTCTTGTATTTCTTGAAATATCGATTGTATATTGTCATCATACTCTTTGTTGATTGCGTTTATTAAAAGCCTTCTTGGTTGTTCCCAAAACCAACCGCCGTCTGCTGGAACTTGTAATTCCCCAATTGTATTTCCGCCAATATCATAAGGAACAAAGTTTGATTGATTGTCATAAGTTAAATCATTTGGTGAATCTGGGTCTTCTTTTAAATCAAAAATTTCTCTTGGTATAATCCTTTTAGACATGTCCAAATCCCATTCTTTTTCTTGGGCGTCTGGTGATTCAGGGTCGTCTACAAATTTGATAACACCAACTGCGATTGCTTCATATAACCACACAATATCATTATCAAGAATATACCTTGCTGTTGATTCGCTAAATATTAAGTCTTCTGTTCGTGGTGTGATTGAACCGTTTTTAGTTGGAAACCATGTGCCTTTGTTATCTTCATAAATTGCATTTTTAATGTTCGCCATAACCCTTGTAGCATAATCAACTGTGTCAATGTTTGTTTGATACGCTTCTGGGCTGGGTGTGAATTCGTTTTTAAATTCCCCTTTGTATCTTGGGAAAAGTTTCCATATTCCGTTTTCTTGTTTCAACATTGGAAATGCGTCTATTCTTCTGAAAAGGTCAATCAAAATTGTTGATAGATTGCTTCCATCGTATTCTTTTTCGGTAATTTTAATATTATAATCGCTTAAATCATCAAAATCGAATAACGTGACGCCTTGTTCAGTTGTTTCAGCGTAGGTTTGCAATACTTCTTTCATGGTTGTTTCAAACTGTCCTTCGACTTCTGTAAAAACACGGTTGGGTGGGTAAAAGTTGTCAAAGTAGAATATTGCTGATTTTAAATTGATACGATGAACGTATGTGTTTTGGCTAACTTTGATAAGTTCATCACTGTCAACGATCATGTGATATGTTTCGCCTTCATATTCAACGGTACAAGGCAAGTTCGGAACGTATTCGGTTGATTGGTTGTTAGTAAAGTCAATTGATAATTTGTCGCCTTCTTCACTGTTTGAAACTGAAAAATCAACGTCGTTTTGGGTTTGTTCAATTACGTCTAATCCAATTTTGATTATCATTCGTAATAACTCCCCTTAAATTGATTGCGTTTAATAACATTTCCTTTTAAACGACGGTCTTGTTCTCTTGACGTATTTTCTATTTCGAGGCGTTTTCTTCTTCCAACTTCACTTGATATATCTACCGTTGCTCTTGCAGAAACACCTACAATTGCACCTATAGGACCACCTAATTTAAATCCAGCAAAACCGCTCATAAGATAACCTGATCCCGTTTGTACGTTTGAAATAACTCTATCAATATCATCTCGACCAGATTGAGCAATAACTGTTTGTCTAACGTCATTTGCTACACTTCTTGCAACCATATAACCAGCAGCTGCAATACCTGTTCTTTTTAGATTTGATGCCATATCATTCACACCCATGTCGCGTGGGGGTTCATTAGCGCCACCAAATGCTCCGTCATCGTATTCTTCTCTTTGTTGGTGGAATGTTGCTTGGTATGTTGAAAAATCGTATTGAGGCATTTTATAGCACCTCCTGAAGACGCATGTTAATTGCCATGATCGACAGTTTTTTATTCGCTTTACCCGCTTGTGTAATCGCCACCCTTTTTTCAATAGTTATGTTAAATGCTGGGAAGGTTACTTTAGCGATATATTCGTTTGTGTAATTTCCACTTATTATATCTTCTGTTATTTGTCTTTCAATGACACTATCGTGAAGGTAGAAGTCAATATTCCAAATGACACCACCGTTTTTAATGACACCATAAGTTGGGTCACTTGTGTTGACCTTGTTAGCACTATCATATTCTGCACCAAAGCCTATATCTACTTCGATAACATCAAGGTCTTGATAATCTCCATTTATTTCTTTTATTTGAAATTCAATTTCTTGTCCGAAAAAACCGCTTGTTACTTGTTCGGCATATATTCTTAAAACTGCCATGACATAAACAGAACCGTTAATAATTAGTGTTTGTTCTCGTTTAACGTCATCAACTTTCATACCTATTCTTACACCTTGATAGTCAAAAACTTTCCCATGTAGTTTTGGAATCGTTTCTTCGATTGCTTTTAGACGTGGGTTTTCATAATCAAAATTGATATGGTTGTCTGATTTAATAGGAAAATACAACGATTTTTGCCATTGGATTCTTTCGTTTGATCCCAAATATTTTGTCGGCTCGTTTATATTCAAACCAATAGGGACATACTCAACTTTTTGCAATTCTAACGTATTGCTTGTGCCTTCTTTGAACATGACAAACTCGGATTGTGTTTTTGCTTGAAGATATACATTCCCTTTAAACTCAACACCAAAACTGTTTTCATTAAGTTTGTCTTTAATAAGTTCAAATATTTTGTCCATGTTTTAACCCCCTATTTTTTGAATAACACCAGAGCCAACTAAACGTGTGCTTGCTCTTCTTTGTGCTGTTTCGGTTTCTTTTTGCATATCTGGTTGAACACCAGCGTTTACTTGGGCAACATAAGTGTTCCATGCACCCACTGTTCGTTCTCTTATAAAGTGCTGATTCGTATCAATAAAGTCACCTGTAATCCAATGATAAAAGCCTTCTTCTTGTGGGACTATATATGGCACTGTGCTAATTTGATACTGTGCGATTACTTTTAACTCGGTTGACATTGTAGCAATACCCTGCATTGCCATGTTTCCCGTCGCATAAGGCATATTGTTTTGAGCTATCATTCTAATTTCTTGTTCGTTTATTCTATTCAATGTAAAATTCCCTTGTTAGTTTTAAATTGCCCCTACGACCACTTCTGTCACCTTTTGTTTTTTGGTTGGTTTGTTCTCCGACAATAAACACTTTGTCAGTCCATTCAACCCTTACCTTATCTTGTCTTGTCACAGGGTTGATAGGGTCGCTTGTTTTTAGAAGGTGTTCGCCTTTTTTGGTCGGTGTGCCCATCATAGGATCAATGGTTGTTGTTCTTGCTCTAACAATATCGAACTTGAATGATTGCGTTTCTACATAATTGCCTTCTTCATCATACTTGTCAAGCCAGCCATTGAAATCATTGTAACGTGATATTCTCCGCATTAGTAATCGCCTTCTGGCACTTTACCTTTAAACAAAGGAACACCAATCAAGTTAGCGTTTCTCAAGTTGTTGACACATTCGGTTGGCAACGCTTTATCGGTGGTATTATGATATTCATTTAAGTCCATGCCACTTTCGAGTGCGCTATACACGAATGATTTCATGGCTTCTTTAAGAAAATAACGTTCGTTAAAGTTATTAGCAAATATACGCCATTTTAAATAATTATGGTTTTCAGGGTAATTTTGTGCAAACATATAATTGTATATTCTTCGGCATAATGTTCTAATTTCTTTTTCTTTATGCGAATCACTATCACCAAAGCTTTCAGTTAATTCATCATCACTAATAGGCAGTTCGTTAATAACTGTTAGTTTTGTAATATAATACTGTTGGTCTTCATAGTCGTATTTCATTTTTTCGGTTTCTTTTATCATTTCGACCACCTTAATTGAAAATAAGCCCCACTGATAAAGTGAGGCTTTAATTCATAATTATTTAGACTTTGCCTCTTTGGCTGTCTTTTTAAGTTGTGCGTTTTCTTCTCGCAGTTTAGTGTTTTCTGCTTCAAGTTCTTTTAAACGTTTAGGGGTTGGTGCGTTGCCGCGCTCTGCGACTTTCCCTTT
>PWHO01000327.1 GCA_003555385.1 Bacteroidales bacterium | reverse complement strand
GTTTTTCTGGGTTATCTGTATTTTTTAATGCTGATTCTATTCTTCTCTCTGCTTCTTTTATGAATTCATCTCCTATTTTATTTAAATTGAAATCTTTAAGTATTTCTTTAGCTTTTTCTGTGAATGGGTACTTGGCTGAGAATACTAGTTCTTCTCTTTCCATGTTTACTTTGTGGTTGTGATGAAATAAGTTGTTAACTTTACTAGAAATAGAGAAATGAAAAAGAAAGGGGGTTTGGGGGTTAGAGTTCTTCTTCTACTGTTAGGTTTGAGAGTTGTATTTCTTCGAGTTCCTCTGTCATTTCAAGTGCGTCCATTGATTCTTGTAGTTCCTGTTGTGTTGCTTCATCGGTTTCTGTTGGTGCTTCTTCTGTCATCATGTTGACTACTAGGAACCCTGCTAGTACAGCTATTCCTATAACAACGATTGCTGCTACTGCTGTTTTATTCATCTACTCTCCCCTCCTTTGTGTTGCGATGTTGTTTGCTAGGCCCTGTATTTTTTCTCTGTATCCTTGGAACTGTTCTCTAACTTGGTTGAGGTTTTCTTGTGCTATTCCGTAGTTGCCTTGTTCCATTGCTTCTTTTGCTCTTTGTAGCCCGTTTTCGATTCCTTCTTGTGCTGCTTGTTCTTCTGCTGTGGCTATTCCTCTTTCTTGTGCTAGGTTGATTAGGTTTTCAGTGTTTTCTAGTGTTTCTTCTAGTCTTTCTATTACTTGGTCATATGCTTGTTGCCTCATTGTTTCTCTGTGTAGTTCTCTGAACTGTTCCCATAGTGTTCTTATTTCTTGTGTTACTTTGTTTACTTCTTCGTTGTCTTGTTCTTCGTAGGCTTGTTGTAGTTCTTCTCTTTTTGCTTCTATTTCCTGTACTTTTTCTTCCATTTCCGTCGTGTCTATTCCTAGGTTATTTTCTAGTGCTCCTGTTACTCTTTGAGCCATGTTTAGCCTGTTTTCTAGTACTATTGTTGCTGCGTTCCCCATGTTTGTCCATGCTCTGGATTTTACTCTCTCCATCGCTTGTTCTTGTTGTCCGAGAGCTTGTCTTGCTTGTTCTCTTATTTCTTCTGTTTCTTCTTCAGCTACTTCTTGGAACTTTTCCCTGAACTGCTGTGCTGCTTGCTTTAGTTCCTGTGCTGCTTGTCTTTTGTCTTCAGCTTGGTATAGGTTAAGGTATTTTTCAGATACTTTTTCTAGTGACTCGTTCAGTTCATCGGTTTCTATTCCTCTTTGTCTTGCTTCTAGCACGATTTCTTTGGCTTCTTCCGTGAATCTGTCGTATGCGTAGTCGTACTTGGTGGCTTGTCCTACTTCGAATGCTCCGTCTGCTGCTTGTGTTGTTTCTCCTCTTTCCTGCATTCGGTGTATTTCTTGGTATGTGTTGTTTCTCAGTTGCTCTACCATCGCCATTGCTAGTGGTTTGACTTCTACGCCTATTTCTCTGGCTATTGCTGCTACTTCTTCTCCTGTGAAGTTTTCTGCTCTGACTCTTTCTTGTATTTGCGCTGCTTTTTCTCCTGCTATTTCCCTTACTCTGTCTCCTATGCCTTCTGTGTATTCATTTAGCCATTCGGGTTTTTCTTCCATGTTTGGTATTCCATCACGACCTTCTTGTCCATCCTGTGCTCGGTTTGCTGGGTTCTCTATCGCCATAGCTATCCCGAAGGAAGCTACTGATAGTACTAGGAAGGATATTAGTATTGCCGTGGTGTACTTCGTTAGGTTTTTTATATTTCCATTCATCTTCTACACCTCCTATTGGTGGGTTAATACTGTTTTAGGGGTTAATAACCCTTTCGTCCTTCCGTTGAATTCATAAAGCCCTCTAACCATTCATCTTCATTCATAAACGTTCACAGCTTCTTTTTTCGTTAAACAAAGTTTTTTATATTACTAGGCTTCTACTTGATACGGAATGATGAAGATGATTAAAAAAATACTTGTTTTGATGCTCTTAATTTCTTTCACTGTATTCGGCGCGGGAATACACGGCGTGGTTTACAGGTGGAGCGACATGGAGGAGACCCCGGCGTTGGTCAGAGTCACTGCAGTAGATACAGAGGAACTTGTTCACCAGGAGATCACAGGGGAATCAGGTTACTATTCAGCTAACCTAAGTGAAGGGAACTTCATCGTTGAAGCTTTCCAAGGAAACCTCTCCACTGTTCAAAGGATTAATCTGCAGAAAGAGGAATTCAAAAGAATAGACCTCGTTCTCTTTCCAAGTGAAGACTACCTGTTCCCCGGATTAGGAGATATCCCTGGTTACTACGACTCAAATGACCCGCTCATTCCCGAAGTAATAGACTTCGAGGAAGAAGAACCTGAAGATACAGAGGAAATCACCCCCTTCGTAATCTACTTCGCGTTAGGAGTACTATCCGTACTACTAGCACTAACTTACTTCCTCAAAATCAGGGGAGAAAAGATTCTGAAGGAAACACAACACGTTCCCAGCGACGAAGAAGAAGTGCTGAACATCCTGAAAAAAGAAGGAGGAGAAACCTATCAAAGCAGAATAAAGGAAGAAACAGGTTTCTCAGCAGCCAAAACAAGTGAACTACTCAGCAAAATGGAGAAAGAAGGAAAAATAAATAGAGAAAGAAAAGGAAGAGAAAAAATAGTTAAGTTAGAACAATAGCTGGTGATTTCGATTTCTCAATCACTCATTCCACTGCAGATCCGGGTAGTTCTTCATGTACCATATGCTAGTGAAGTCCCATCCTGCGTCCGTGAAAGTCGATTGAGTCTGCATCTCAGATGTGGTCTTTCCTTCACCACCATCACTTGTTTCTTGTCCACTTGTCTCAGTGTTCCAATAAGAATCAGAAATCCTAGTAGTTACTCCTCTACCAACTAATCCTCCAACAGAGCCAGGTGTTCCGGTCACGAAACCAGTTGAATAAGATTTTTCGACATACCCATCACTATACCCTATTAACCCTCCGATATTTCCAATTCCAGCAGTCACATTTCCAGTTGAGTAACTGTCTCTAACAACAGATTGGTGCCCATAGTTCCATCCTATTAATCCTCCTACATATGGATAAGAATCAAAAGAGTTTGTTACTCCCCCAGTAGAATATGATTCATGAACAAACCCATAATCATTGACACCTATTAATCCTCCAGAACTCTTCCCCGAAGACTCCACATCTCCTTTTGAATATGTTTGATTGATGTTTCCTCTATAATTATCTCCAATCAAGCCCCCTACTCTATTATGTCCTATTACTAATCCGAAGGAGTCACTCCTCCATTGGGAATACATACTCCGTCCACACAGTTTCCGCTACAGCAATCTGTATCTGAGCTACATGTGCTGCTGACACAAGATCCATCTAAACACTCTCCGATACATGGTACATCCGTGGTAGAACTCCGGCAGTAGCCACATACGCAGGAGTATGTTGTTGTTCTTTGGGTGCAATCATCAACACATATGGATGTAGTAGTTCCACAGTCTGTATCTACTTCACACTCTGTTCTACCATATCTATAAACTTTGTTTTCCAGTGGATTTATTACCCATCCTGTCTTAGTTGAAGAATCGTAGTATATGCTTGAATCTATGTTGGGGTTTGCCGATGTTGAACTGGTTACTTGATAACTATTCCCAGTGTATTCCCACCTGTAATCTTCTCCTAGTATACTTCCTTTTTGTTCATACTCATAGACATATCCATCTTGTCCTATGATGTACGCTCTAGATGAAGTCATGAATACATCTGCAGCAGAGGACATTTGTGAAGAGGCATCGTAGTCTAAAGCGAGGTTCCACCACCCAGTTGTGCTATTATGTTCATAGACTGAAACGATGGGGTTTGAGCCCCACACGATGGATACTACCGCGCTACCTGGCTGCGCTACTCCCATAACCGTAAATTTCTGGCTATCGCTTGATTCTCTTTCAAAAACCACCTCCCAATTATTATTTAACTCGAAAGTGTCTGCTGTTGATATATGTTCATACATACCTCCCACAACTATCCATGTCCAATCATCTTTTCTATCAATCCCCATCAAATAGGTGAACTCGGAGGATAGCTCATGAGTGTCAACGTGTTGCCAATACTTATTGTACTGGTGAACTTCGTTTCCTATATGCTCTGTTACGTACCACATATCTTCAAGTTTGCAAAACCCTGTCGGGGACTCTGTTCCGGTTATTTCACAGCTTACCCCGGTGTAGTGATCCCAAACACTTTCACATCTGGCGTCTACAGTTCCTGCGGCTATGCAAATGTCTCCTTCTCTACAATCAGCGTCTGAACCACAATCCGGATTTACGCATTCTGCTCCTGGAGTTCCACCATTAACACAGATCGCGGAGCCTCCACAATCAGAATCTTCTATGCATTCAACACATACCGCTTCACACCCCCCCTCGTTTAAACAGTAGGGTTTTTCACTGGTTGTACAATCTGCATCACTGTAGCATACTGCATCAACGCAGTTGTTATCGCAGCATATTTGGTCTCCCGCGCAGTCCGAATCATCAATGCATTCGTAACATCCTGATGTATCGAAACTCTGGCAATCTGAACTGCAAGCAAGGGTCCCTCCTGCGTATCCTTGTGTTTCGCAGGTTTCTCCACCTAAATCTGTTCCATCACAAACTTGGTCTCCTTCAATTACGTTGTTTCCGCATGTTGGAGCGATGGTGACCTCTTGGGTAGATTCATTCGTCCCTCCAACGCTATCCGTTACTTTTAGTGTTACAATGTATGTTTCTTCCGTTTGGTAGTTGTGTGTTACTTCCTCTCCTTCAGCTGTTTCTCCATCTCCTAGATCCCATTCCCACGATACTATTTCTCCTTCGAGAGAGTATGACTCTGATCCATCAAATTCGCAGGCAGTATATTGGCATGAATAAGTGAAGCTTGCGCTTGGTAGTTTCGCGCACCCTGGTGATCCTTCGTAGATCATGTCCGGTTGCCCGAGTTCGCAACATTGAATTGCATTTTCAGCTAACCCTTCTTCTTCTACCGGTTCGCATGCATCTATACAGAAGTTACATGGATCGTTTGGATTTGCTGCTCTTCTTAAACTACATTGTGCTGCTGCT
>PWHO01000100.1 GCA_003555385.1 Bacteroidales bacterium | reverse complement strand
GCATGTTATCGCACTTTATGTTATCATGTTAAAAAACGACCGCAAAGTTAATTGATTTTTTTCTCAAAGGGAAAAAAACACCCGGTAATTTGCGGATTGATTAAGTACAGCCTATTTTCAGGGTTTTGTTCGGGTAATCAATGACCGCATCCAGCTTTAACAGCCAATCACCGCCCATTACCATATCAATACGGGGAAGATCCTCCATGGCGTAGGATTTATTCAATGGTGACAGATCTATGAGAACCACCTCCATTTCCGACAAAGTATAACCGCCAATGCGGATTTCCGGGATGGTGGCGAAATAGGTTTCAATGTTACCGGCTCCCATCCCTGTGAATGATTTGTGAAAACGTTTTATGGCAAGATCACCAAGGTAGTTCCCGGATCTGGATAGATCCATAACTGTTCTTGAGGCTCCTGTGTCAACCAGCACATTGGCTTTGGCACCCCGTATCACGGCATGCAACATGAGGTGAAAGCCATCGGCTTCCATGGAGATCAGGTTAAGCGGGATATTCATAAATGATTAAAAAATATGCAAAGGGGTGCGCAGTACATTTTCACAGATACCGGCACCCCCCTGATATGATATATTTGCAGGTCTTAATCAGCCTTATGCTCACTTTTAATGATATCCATGCCTTTGTGGATGGCTTCTTCATTGAGCGGCACCAGGTGGTGATAACGTTCAGGCAACACCTTTTTCAGTCCATCGATTACATTGCTTAATTCAAGGATGGGTCTTACCTTGAGGAAGCCGCCGATCACGATCATATTGAATACCTTGGTATTGTTCATCCTGACGGATTCATCATAAGCGGCAATTGAGCAGACATTGATGTCGGTTCGTTCGGGCTTTCTGGTCATCCCGTTTTCCTCATAAATCAACAGGCCGCCTGGTTTCACCGCATCCTCAAACTTGTCCATGGAAGGCTGATTGAGTACAATCGCAGTATCGAATTCATTCAACACCGGCGAACTGATCTGTTCATCACTGATGATGGCTGTACAGTTGGCTGTACCCCCCCTCATCTCGGGCCCGTATGATGGCATCCAGCTTACCTCTTTGCCCTGCATCACTCCGCCATAGCAAAGAATCTGGCCCATGGAGAGAACCCCTTGTCCGCCGAATCCGGCGATGATTATTTCTTCTGTCATAACAAATTGCTGTTTGATTATTTTTCAGGTACTTTAATATCTCCCAGTGGATAATAAGGAAACATATTCTCTTCCATCCACTTATTGGATTGCACGGGGGTCATCTTCCATCCTGACGGACAATTGGCAACGACCTCGACAAAGCATGTTCCCTTATCCAGCTTCTGGTATTCCAGTGCCTTTTTGAGTGCCTTTTTGGTTTTACGTACATTGGCAGGAGTATGTACCGACTGCCGCGTAACAAAATATGTCCCGGGCAACTGGGCTAACAACTCTGTAATCTTTAAGGGGTTTCCCATGGTTTTCACATCCCTTCCCCTTGGAGAAGTTGAGCTTTTCATTCCCTCAAGGGTAGTGGGAGCCATCTGACCTCCGGTCATCCCATAAATACCATTATTGATAAAGACAACAAGGATATTTTCTCCGCGATTGCACGCATGTATGGTTTCTGCAGTACCAATGGCAGCAAGGTCGCCGTCTCCCTGGTAAGTAAAAACATATTTCTCCGGGAGAACCCGCTTAATGCCGGTTGCCACAGCGGGCGCACGGCCATGGGCAGCTTCCTGCATGTCCACATCGAAATAGTAATAGGCCAGTACCGAACATCCAACCGGGGCTACCCCAATGGTGTCGCCCTGGATGCCCAGTTCATCGATGACTTCTGCCAGCATTCTGTGGGCAGTTCCGTGACCGCAACCCGGGCAGTAATGCAGGACCCGGTCGGTCATCACACTGGTTTTTTCATAAACCAGATTCTCGGGATTTTTGATTGTATTTTCTGACATGATTATCCTCCAATGATTTTTTGTTCCAATGCTTCTAAAATTTCTTCCGGGCTGGGGATGACACCACCAAAACGGCCAAAATGCTCCACAGGAGTTTTACCATTAACGGCCAGTCTTACATCCTCCACCATTTGTCCGGCATTCATTTCCACGGTAAGAATACCTTTCATTCGTTCTGAGAGCTCACTGATGGCATCCACCGGAAACGGATACAATGTCTGCGGCCGGATCAGCCCGACCTTAATCCCCTTTTTGCGGGCCATTTCCATTGCTTTCCTGGTGATGCGCGCACAGGAGCCAAAGGCAGCAAATAAATACTCTGCATCTTCGCAATTGTAAGTTTCGTACATCACCTCATTTTTCTCCACCTCACGGTATTTTGACTGCAAACGAAGATTGACCTTCTCCTGTTCTTCCGATTGCAACTGGAGGGAGGTCACAATGACACTGTCTCTGCCCTCTTTTTTGCCAACAGTGGCCCATTCCGGCTCTTCTTTGCTGCGTGGCTGCTGCTCAAACAGTTCTACCTTTTCCATCATCTGGCCAATGATACCATCAGACAAGATCATTACCGGGTTGCGGTATTTGAAAGCCAGCTCAAAACCCAGTTTGACGTAATCGACACTCTCCTGAACCGTGGCAGGGGCAAGCACGATCATTTTATAGTCGCCATGGCCTCCCCCCTTTACTGCCTGAAAATAGTCAGACTGGGAAGGCTGAATGGTGCCAAGCCCCGGGCCAGCGCGTACTACATTGACCAAAACACATGGAAGTTCAGCTCCGGCGATATAGGAGATACCTTCCATTTTCAAGCTTACCCCTGGACTGGATGAGGAAGTCATGACCCGCTTGCCACAACCGGCAGCACCATATACCATATTAATGGCTGCTATCTCACTCTCCGCCTGAAGAACCTGCATGCCCGTCCGGTCGACAGGATTTTCTCTCATCAGGTATTCAATCACCTCCGATTGCGGTGTAATTGGATAGCCAAAATAAGCATCGGCACCGGCCCTGATCGCAGCCTCAGCCAAAGCTTCATTGCCTTTCATTAATCTTAATTCTTTCATGCGATTACTATTGTTTAATTTTGAATCAAATACGTGGAACCCGCCAATCTTTGATGTCTTATATTTATTGAATGCATGTTTGGATACTCCCCGGTTAAATGAAACTGGATCTCCCAACCCGGGGCGGGTCCTCAATTATTTCTTTTTTCCCTGTAAACGGTAATAACGGCATCCGGACATACAATGGCACAGTTCGCACACCCGATGCATTCCGAATTAACCTTCATTGCAAAATGATATCCTTTACTGTTGACCTCTTTACTTAATGCAAGTACTTCATTGGGGCAAGCTGCCAGACAAACCTCACAGCCCTTGCACTTTTCTATGTTGATCACAACATCACCTTTTCTTGCCATTTTCGTAATAATTTATGGGTGAACTATTCGTTTTAAATAAAAATATAACGTCATTTTTGTTGATAATGGACAAAACTATAATTATTTCTTTAAAAGAAAAGGAAAACGATAAAAATATTTTTAGAATATTTTTTTAGCTCCTAATTGTCAGTTTTTTAAAAAATAACTGCCGCCAAACATCGTATTATTGCTTATTTTTATGGCATGCTAGGGAAGAGAAGAAAACGGAAACGACAAAAATGGATTAAGACTACCGTGGTAGTTACGGAAATCCTGTTTCTGACCCCACTTTTTATATTACTGGCTACCAATCTGATTATCAGGATTTCTGCAGAAAGCTATTTATTCGATTCAGTGGAGGAAGTTCCCTACAACAAGGTGGGGCTTGTACTTGGCACATCGCACAGGGTAATCAACGGCGGACCGAATCCCTATTTCCACAACCGAATGCAGGCTGCCGCTCACCTGTATCACAACAATAAAATAAGTTATCTCATTGTCAGCGGAGACAACCGCACCCAATACTACAATGAGCCGCTGCAGATGAAACAAGCCCTTGTCAGCCTCGGGGTTCCGGCCGATGTGATTTATTCAGATCATGCCGGCCTCCGCACCCTGGATTCAGTGATTCGGGCTAAGAAAGTTTTCGGCCAGGACAGTATTACAGTTATTTCTCAGCGTTTCCATAACCAAAGGGCGGTGTATATTGCCCTCAGGCAGCAAATGGAGGTAAGTGCCTTCAATGCCCATGACGTACCCAGAAACAAAACGGACAAAACCAGGATCAGGGAATGGCTGGCAAAAGCCAACGTATTCTGGGACCTGATTACCAGTCGTGAACCCGATCAGCTGGGAGATAGAATTGTCATTGGAGAATAATATTTTTTTCTAGCCAAGAATCTTTTCATAACGCACCCTGATTGCCCGGAGCATTTCCGGGCTCAGGTGCTCTTTATAGATCCTGACCATTTCCTGGGTGCTTCCTTTTTGGTAACTGCTGATGCGTGCCGCATCAAAGTAAAGAATCGAAGTATCGTTTTTGACCTCGCTGGTCAATAATTTAAAGTCCTCCCACTCCACAAAACGAGGAAGCGTAAAATAGCCCATCCCGGGATTTGCGGCATCCATAAACACTCCATCCTCACCAGGATACAGATATATAAATTTAAACAACTTTACGACGGTCATCCTCGAGTCTATCTTTCGCCGGCGGTGCTTGAATCCGACCCCTGCGTTCATAAAACCAAGTTGTATGCCGGCAACCGCGCTGTAATGACTGATGTGCTTCAGGCGCATAATATGGCAAGTCTCCTCCCCCATTGATAAAGTACCCACCGCCACATCAAAAGGACAGTTTCTTCCTGCATTGATAAGTTCTGCCGCACGGGCCACCTTCATGATACTGTAGAACCCGTCAAGCACACAATAAACATGGGGCTCCGGTTGTGCCATGGGGCCATCGTGATAGTATCCGAAAAAGGGCGAAACCGACTCCAGCACGCAACTGTCAGCTGCGGTCAGCTCTCTCTCAAGGGTAGACAGCGGCTCTTCCTTGATCAACTCTGAAAATAACTCAGTGATTTGGTTCTTCATAATAAGTATTGTTGAGGATGGATTTTAGTCATTTGAAATTTACAACAATATCTGTTTCCGTGCAAGAAGCTTTTCCCTCAAATTATCAATCAGTTATTTGCAATTTGATACCACT
>PWHO01000028.1 GCA_003555385.1 Bacteroidales bacterium | reverse complement strand
AGGTTGGTGTCGAGTTTATCCAGCTCATGGATATACCTGAGGTTGCTGATGCGCATCATTCGTTTAAAGGCGTTGTTGAGCATGTTTACCGACCCGTCTTTGGTGAAAACCAGGATGGCAATGCTGATATGCTGCACAACGGTTTGCAGGTAATTGTAATGCTCCTCCTTGGTGGCGCGGGTTTTCTGGAATTCGCGGATTACTTCGTTGAATGCCTCGTTGAGTTCATCAAAGCTTTTTCCCAGCCCCTGGTCTGAAAAAGAGGAGGAGAAGTCGCTGTGCCGGATGGCGTCCAGGAAAACCGTCAGTTTTCTGTTGGTTCTTTCCACGTAGGATACCAGGCCACCGATCTGCAAAATGATCAATAGGATCAAAATGACCGAGGTAATGACGAACTCCTGTTTACTGAGGAAGTACAACAACACCACGACAGAAATCATGATCAGCACGATGCGGCCGACCAGATTCAACCGGAAGTTTTTAAAGCTCATATTTTTCGATTCGTCGGTACAGGGATGCCCTGGTTATTCCCAGCTCCTTGGCCGCTTTACTGATGTTTCCGCCGTGTTTGTCCACCACCTTTCTGATGAGCATTTTCTCGGTTTCTTCCAGGTTGGTGGCATCTTCAGGCAGTGTCCGTCCCTTTTTATCCTGCTGGGATGAAAGGAAAAAATCGTTGGGTTGCAGGGTGTGGGAATCGCTCATGATCACCGCCCTTTCCACGGAGTGCTGCAACTCACGGATGTTGCCCGGCCAGTTATGTTTTTCCAGCCGCTTCAGTGTGTTGGTATGCAGCTTTTTTTTCGGGATCTTGTATTTTTTGCAATACACATCCAGAAAGTGATTAACCAGCAAGGGAATGTCGTCCTGGCGTTCGCGCAGAGGAGGAAGAGTGATTTCCACGGTGTTGATGCGATAGAGCAAATCCTGCCTGAACTTTCCTTCATCCACCATCTGGTAAAGGGGCATGTTGGTGGCGCACACCAAACGTACATCCACTGATATCTCTTTTGATGATCCGAGCCGTACTATCTTGCGGTTCTGGATAACGCTGAGCAGCTTCGACTGCAGGGCAGGGGTGAGGTTCCCGATCTCGTCCAGGAAAATGGTGCCCTTGCTGGCCGTTTCAAACCGGCCCGCCCTGTCCTCCCTGGCATCGGTAAAAGCTCCCTTTTTGTATCCGAAGAGTTCACTCTCAAACAATGTTTCGCTGATGGCACCCAGGTCCACACTGACAAACACTTCATCTTTCCTGGGTGAAGCGCGGTGCAGGGCACGGGCGATCACCTCTTTTCCGGTACCATTCTCGCCAAGGATCAGTACATTGGCATCGGTTCTGGCCACCTTCTGAACGGTTGACAGTACCGAAATCATGGCTTCGGATTCTCCGATGATGTGGCTGTAAGGCTGGTCGCCCTGTTCCATCAGGAATTTCTGCTTGGTCCGCAGGTCCTGCAGTTCTTTGCGTGATCGCTGGTTTTCCAGCGTGGTGGTGATGGTGGCCAGCAGCTTCTTGTTGTCCCATGGCTTGAGCAGAAAATTGGTAGCTCCTTCTTTTACCCCCTGAACAGCCAGCTCGATATCCCCGTAAGCCGTGATCAGGATCACCGCAATGGCCGGGTCAATCTCCAGGATCTTGTTCAGCCAGTGAAAGCCTTCCTTTCCGCTGGTGGCATCCCGGGAGAAGTTCATGTCGAGCAGCATCATATCGTAGCTGTTGTTTTTCAGCAACATCGGAATGTTGTCGGGGTTGGGGTCGGTATGTACAACCTGAATATGCTGCCTGAGGAACATTTTGGCGGCGAGCAGTACATCTTCGTCATCATCGACGATCAGCAGTTTGGCATCAAGTTTACTCATGAAATTTGACGTTTCGGTGGTTTTTATCCGGTACTTCTCTCCACAAAGATAAAATTTAATGGTATAAATCAGTAGGGAGCCCCATTTAAAAAAATATTTCTAATTTTAGCGGATATATTTTATTCAACCGCATTCATTCATTTACCAAAAAACCTATAACAACGATGAAGAATAACAATTATTCGGCGCGGCTGATGCCTCGCAGAAAGTTTCTGGAACTGGGTTTGAAAGGAGGGGTAGCCATTGCCGTTACGCCGCCACTGTTGTCGCATATGATGTCGTGCAGTGGTCCGTCAGGTCCGGTTGGCCCTGGGCTGGATATGGATAAGGCGACTCTTGACAGGGTGATTGCCAGGGCATTGCGTCATGGTGGTGACTTTGCTGATGTGTACCTCGAAGACCGCAATTCCCGTCAGATCATCATGGAGGAATCCAGGCTGGAAAGTGGTCTTTACGGCATCAGCCAGGGTGCCGGTGTCCGGGTGATCGCAGGAGACAAAACAGGATATGCCTACACAGAGGAAATCACCGAGGAAAATCTGATGCGGGCAGCCGACATTGCCTCCTATGTGGCGCGCAGCGGCAGCAAATCAATTGCCCCGGTGAACATTGCCCAAACGAGCAGGGAAACGTTCAATACCGTACAGACTCCGCTGGAGGATATCGTGGACAGTCAGCGGATTGACATCATGGAGCGGGCCAACCAGGCTGCCCTTGATTATGATTCCCGCATCCGGATGGCCAAAATCGACTATTACGACCAGGTGCGCAGCCGGGTGATTGCGACCAGTGAAGGTGTGTACCTGCGTGATTCTCTGCCGCTGTTGTTCTTTATCGTGGAGACCATGGGAGATGACGGAACCAGCCGGCATATGTCGCGTGAACGCATCAGCGAACACAGTGGCTTTGAGTTGTTTGACAAAAGTTCACCGGAAGATGTGGCCCGCAGTGCAGCCCGTGAGTCCATCGCCATGCTGGATGCCGAAGATGCACCTGCAGGAATGATGGATGTGGTGATGGAGAACGGCTGGGGCGGAGTGCTGATCCATGAAGCCGTTGGCCATCCGCTGGAAGCGGACAACATTGCCAGGGGCATCGGTGCCTTTACGGGGAAAGTAGGTGAAAAAGTGGCCACCGATGTATTTACCATGGTGGATGACGGCAGTATCCCGAATTACCGTGGTACAATTGATTTTGATGACGAAGGTACGCAGGCCCGCCGGAATGTGCTGATCGACAAGGGTGTGCTGAAAGGCTATATGACCGATGTGCTGAGTGCCAACCAGCTGAACCTGGAGCGCACCGGTAACGGACGACGTGAGTCATTCCGTAACTACCCCATCCCAAGAATGACCAATACCTTTATTGAACCGGGTGATTCCGCTCCCGAAGATATTCTGGCGGATACCGGGTCGGGTCTTTACGTACAAAGCCTCAGCGGCGGAAGCGTGAATTCCGTTACAGGAATGTTCAACTTTACCTGCCGTGAGGCCTATCTCATTGAGAATGGCCGGAAGACCACACCCGTGAAAGGGGCCACGCTGATCGGTTCCTGCCTGGGTGTCATTTCCAGCATTGATGCTGTGGGCAACGACCTTGATTTTGGCCCCGGGATCTGCGGGAAAGGCCAGATGGCCGAGGTTACGGCCGGGCAGCCCAGTTTGCGCATCCGTGGCATCAACGTAGGCGGAAGTCGCTAATAATCAAATATCGGTAATAGGTACTGACAAACACATCAAAAAGAAAATATAATGAATTACAAAGATATAGCAGAAAGAATGGTCAGTCGCGGACGCCGTTTTGGAGCCGATGAGGTAGAGGTCTACCTGCAGACAAGTCGTAATCTCTCGGTAAGGGTTCGCAATGAAGACGTTGAAACTGTGCAGGAAGCGGATGCCGGCGGGGTTGGGTTCCGGGTGATGGTCAACGGCCGTACCGGCTTCAGTCACTGTAACGACCTTAGCGACAGGTCGCTGGATGAAACCATGCGCCGTGCCATCGCATTTGCGGAACTGACAACACCTGATGAGCACAATGTGTTGCCATCGGAGCAGGCCCACCAGGAAGTGGAGGGCTTATATGATCCGGAGATCGCCAAAGTGTCTATGGACAAGAAAATAGAAATGGCCCTGGAGCTGGAATCCCTTGCAATGCAAGATGAACGGATCAGGCACAGCTCCGGAGCTTCTTTCGGTGAAGGGGAATCGGAGATCATTGTGGCCAATTCCAAAGGTATCCTGAAAAGTTATCGTTCATCCTCCTGCTCCATCGGTGTAGGCGTGGTTGCGGAAAAAGGGGATCAGCGTCATACAGGATGGGAGTCTTGCGGACGTCGTTTCTTTGCTGACCTGGATCCGCTGGACAAGATTGCGGCGGAGGCATCAAGGAAGGCTTATGAAATGCTTGACCCGAGGATGGTTCGCACTCAGCGGGCTCCGGTCATTTATGATACTTCCGTGACCCGCTCACTGATCGGGGGCATCATCGGTGCCCTCAACGGAGACCGGGTGAACCAGAGTGCCAGCTTCCTCGAAAACTCGATGAATGAACGTTTTGCTTCTGAACTGTTGACCATTATCGATGATGCCACACGTGCCCGCGGGCTGGGAAGTAAGCCGTTTGACGGAGAAGGGGTGCCGGCCTCGAAGCGTGCACTGGTTGAAAACGGTGTATTGAAGGGCTTTCTGTACAACACCCGGGCCGCTATGCGTGCTGGCGTGGAAAGTACGGGCAATGCCTCCAGGGGTGGGTTTACCAGTCTTCCGGGCATTGGCACACATAATATTTACGTGGAACCTGGTCAATACACCCGCGATGAGATCATTGCCAATACACGCCGCGGTTTGCTGCTGACCGGTATCACCGGATACGGCGTAAACCCGGTTACCGGAAACTACAGTGGCGGAGCCAGCGGATTCTGGATTGAAAACGGACAGATTGTGCACCCTGTTCAGGGACTCACCATTGCCGGCAGTGCCGATCAGATTTTTCGGAATATTGATATGATGGCTGACGACATAGACATGAAGAGCTCCTTCACGGCACCCACCATGCGCATTGCTGAAATGCAGATTGGTGGGGAATAGTCGGGGCTTGCGCCACTCCAGTTGTTAGTTCTCATGGGCTATGGGTGGTGGGGCTAGTCTATAACCATCGGACGAGGCAAGCAGTTGTTGGTTGTTGGTTTTCACGGCCCGTGCGAACCAACAACCAACAACTGTTTCGCCCGTTT
>PWHO01000033.1 GCA_003555385.1 Bacteroidales bacterium | reverse complement strand
TGAACCAGTTGCTCACCCGAATGGGCGTGGAACCATTTGAAACCGGTGAAGTTTCGTTTCGCGTCAGGGCTTTTCTGACCACTGCTTCTGACCACACCTGGCTACACTCCGACCCTGTGGATGTATCAATCACCACCTATGAGTCGGTGCCTGAATTCGACATACTCTTTGTCCCCGGAGCACACCAGGGATGGGACGTCGGTAATGAAAACACCGTGCTTTATTCTGCAGAAGGAGAAGATATCTATGAAGGTTACCTTTATTTCCCTGAAGCCAACAATGAATTCAAATTTGCTACCGAACTGGGATGGGATGAAAACTGGGGTGACGACGGTGCAGATGGCACGCTTGATCCGGGTGGTGCCAATATTGTAGCTGGAGAAGCCGGTGTTTACAAGATTAACGTAAACCTGAATAACATGACTTATGAATTCGTACGCACCGAATGGGGTATGATCGGAGAGGCCGCAGCAGGTTGGGAAGATGATGTCATGATGGAATTGGATACCGAATACTTCGATGACACCTGGAAAGTTCGGTACACAGCTACCACGTCCCTCAGTGCCGGCGAATTCAAATTCCGGGCCAACAATGACTGGGGCATCAACCTCGGAGCCGCCGCAGGAGAGGAAGAACTTTCCTATGATGGCCCCAACATCGTGGTTGACCAGGCAGGAACATACACAGTTATCCTTGACTTTTCAGGACCATCTTACGTTTATGAACTCATAGCAGATTAACCCGGAACAAGGATTGTTAATTAAATCTTTGAGAAGATTTCATAAAAAAGCAGCGACCCGCCCGTCGCTGCTTTTTTATTTATAATTTTGCAAAAAATATCAGCACCTTATCATTATGTCCGCGAAAAAGTCACCTCACCCCTTTTGGGGAGTCATCAGAAGCTATGGGATCATAACCATCGCACTATTTGCCAATGCCCTGGCCTGGACTGCATTCCTCCTCCCGTCAGAGATCGTGGGCGGTGGCATAACCGGATTATCAGCCCTGATCTACTACGCCACGGGCATTCCTGTAGCCATTACACTGATCCTGATGAACATTATCCTGTTGTCGTTCGGGGTAAAAAGCCTCGGGCTGGGTTTCGGCGTCCGGACCATATACAGCGCCGTGGTACTGGCCTTGTTTTTTGCCATTCTTCAGCCCCTGATTACTGAACCGGTTGTAGACGATCGTTTTATGTCGGCCATTCTCGGAGGCATACTGGGCGGAGCCTCCATCGGCCTGGTTTTTACGCAGGGTGCCAGCACGGGCGGGACGGACATCATCGCCATGATCATCAACAAATACAGGAATATCAGCCATGGCAGGATAATCCTTTATCTTGACCTTGTGATCATCTCCTCATCCTATTTATTGTTTCAGTCGCTCGAAGTGATGGTTTACGGATACGTAACCATGGCTGTTGCCTCCTACTCCATTGATATGCTGCTGATGGGCCACCGCCGGAGTGTACAGTTATTTATCTTCTCACCGAAATACGAATTAATCGCCGAGCATATAGCCAATGAGATCGGCCGCGGTGTGACACTGCTGAACGGACAGGGATGGTACAGCAAGGAAGAAAGTGCAGTGCTGATGGTTGTGGTGCGGCGTTATGAAACCAATACCGTGTTCCGGACCATAAAGGAAATAGATCCCGAAGCCTTTATTTCCGTAGCCAATGTAATGGGGGTTTACGGACAGGGGTTTGATCCGATCAAATATTAAAATGATTATGCCTGCTTTCCCGGCAATTACACCACAATAGAGATTTTACCCAATAATGTTTCCCGGTGGTTATCTCCCGATAATATTCACCCACGGCGGTTGACGGCATATCATCTTAATTTTTGTATCTTCGTGTGTTGACCTTAACCGGTTCGGCATTTATGAAGTGCCCTGATTGAAAACGATCAGCGAGACCGGTCCAAAAATGAAACATATGAAGAAAGAATTGGGAAAATTACAACCCGGGCGTATATGGGAATTGTTTGAAGAAATCTGCCAAATCCCCCGCCCCTCGAAAAAAGAAGAACGTATCCTGTCTTACCTGATCGATTTCGCCAACAAACATGGGCTGGAATACCAGCAGGATAAGGCCGGTAACCTGATTATACGCAAGCCGGCAAGCCCTGGTTATGAAAACCGTCGTTCCGTGGTTCTGCAAGGCCACGTAGATATGGTTTGCGAAAAAAATGAAGATGTGCAGCATGACTTTGACAAGGACCCCATTCAGCCAAAGGTTGTTGATGGCTGGGTGAAAGCAAACGGTACCACACTGGGTGCTGATGATGGTATCGGCATTGCCGCCCAGCTGGCCATCCTGGAATCAGGTGACATCGAACACGGACCGCTGGAATGTTTATTCACAGTGGATGAGGAAACCGGCCTGACCGGAGCCTTCAACCTGGGAAAAGGTTTCATAAAAAGTAAAACACTGCTTAACCTGGACTCCGAAGACGACGGTGAACTTTTTATCGGTTGTGCAGGCGGCATTGACACCCTGATTACTTTCTCCTATGAAAAAGTCAATACGGAAGCCGACCATACAGCTTTCCAGGTTTCCGTTACCGGGCTTAAAGGAGGCCACTCAGGTGACGACATTCATAAAGGGCGGGGGAATGCCATAAAAATCCTGAACCGCCTGTTGTGGAATGCTGAAAGGATGTATGAAATCCGCCTGGCAGAGTTCAAGGGAGGCAACCTGCACAATGCCATCGCCCGGGAAGCTTTTGCCACATTGACAGTACCCAAACGCCACAAAAGCGGGCTGAAAGAGTTATTTGATTCTTTGGGAAATGAAATCAAGGCGGCTAGTAAAACCAATGAACCAGGGCTGACAATTGATATCAGGGAAGCTGTAATACCGGAAGGACTGATCGATTATCCGACCCAAAAAAACTTACTGAACTCACTTTATGGATGCCCCCACGGTGTAATGGCCATGTCGCCCGACATCCCGGACCTGGTGGAAACATCCACCAACCTGGCATCTGTCAAAATGACCCCACGCGAAATTATTGTGGTTACAAGCCAGCGCAGCTCCCTGGAAACAGGAAAGCAAGACATTGCCGACATGGTAAGCAGTGTATTTCAGCTGGCTGAAGCAAAGGTTAAGCAAGGTGACGGTTATCCGGGATGGAATCCCGACATGGATTCTGCGATACTGGCTGTATCACGGCAGGCTTATACAGACCTTTTTAAAGAGGAACCCAAGGTACTGGCCATCCACGCAGGACTTGAATGCGGGATTATTGGTGAAAAATACCCGGGGATGGATATGATCTCCTATGGCCCGACAATCAAAGGCGCCCACTCACCGGATGAGGCGATTGAAATCAGCACCGTGGAGAAATTCTGGGATCTCACACTGGAAATACTCAAAAGGATGCCGGAAGAAAAGTAACATGATCCGGAATCAAATAACCCGGGCTTATTGTAACGTTAAGCCCGGGTTCATTGTAACGTTAAGCCCGGGTTCATTATAACGTTAAGCCCGGGTTCATTATCAGGGAAAACACCGGTATAGAAATGCATAAATACCGAACTAGGGCAGCTTCATTCCAATAATTTCAGCCAGGTGATCTCTGACCTTTACCTTTACTTCATCCATCGGTACAGGACGGCCGAGTTCTGCTTGCATGGAAGTGGCTTTCTTATCGGTAAACCCACACGGGTTGATCAGCTCAAAGTAGCTCAGATCCGTGTTTACATTAAAGGCAAACCCGTGCATGGTTACCCATCGGCTGCTTCGGATGCCTATGGCACATATCTTCCTTGCTTTTGACGGCTGATCCGGATCAAGCCACACCCCTGAGGCCCCTTTCATACGTCCCCCGCTGAGTCCATACTCCGCAATGGTGCGGATGATAGATTCCTCCATGTTGGCCACATATTGGTGAATATCAGGCGAAAAATTATCCAGGTCGAGGATCGGATATCCCACTATCTGACCAGGTCCATGATAAGTGATATCCCCTCCCCGGTTGATCTTATAATAAGTGGCCTCTTTCTGCTGAAGTTCAAGCATATTCACCAGCAAATTATTTTCAGACCCGTTTTTACCCAGGGTATACACATGGGGGTGTTCACAAAACAACAGGTGGTTATCGGTAGAGGCGGTATCTTCAGGATGATTGCGGTTATATACTTTTTGTTCTACGATGCGGTTGAAAAGCTTTTCCTGATAATCCCAGGCCTCCTTATAATCGATCACATCAAGGTCTTCAAAAAATACGCTATTGTTTTTCGCAGCCATGTTTTTTATTTGCAAAAATACATATAAGTTTTCAACCATTCATCCGATATACGCCTCGTCACCATCCGGACCCCACCGGGCAGTTCATACAAGCGCAAGGTCACGTCATACAACTGATTATATTCCCCGGCCGGAAAACACAAAACCACTACCTTTATCATTTGAATTTTTCACTAACAGTATTTTATAACTCAACCATATGGATTATAAGCTTCACCAGAACCTGAAACAAGTTACAATGAACAGTACATCATAATTCCTGCATATGGACTTCGGAAAACAGGATATAGAAATCATGGCCCCGGCCGGATCTTACGAATCATTAATGGCTGCCATACAAGGTGGGGCCGATTCCGTTTATTTCGGGGTCGGGAAGCTGAATATGCGCAGTCGCTCCTCACAGAACTTCTCCCTGGAAGACCTGCAAAGAATCACCGGTATCTGCAAACAACATGGGGTGAAGTCTTACCTGACCCTCAATACCATCATTTACGATGAGGAATTACCGGTAATGCGGCAAACAATAGACCGGGCCAAAGAAGCTGGGATCACCGCTGTAATTGTATCGGATGTGTCGGTGATCGAATATGCCCGCAGTCGTGATGTCAAAATACATATGTCAACCCAGTGCAATATCACCAACCTGGAAGAAGTCAGGTTCTATTCCAGGTATGCCAGTGTAATGGTTTTGGCCCGGGAGCTAAGTCTCGAACAGGTGCACCAGATTGCACAGGGCATAGAAAGAGAGGATATCCGTGACCCTTACGGAGAACCTGTAAAACTCGAGATTTTTGTGCATGGGGCATTGTGTATGGCCATAAGCGGCAAGTGCTACCTCAGCCTGGACAACATGAAT
>PWHO01000155.1 GCA_003555385.1 Bacteroidales bacterium | reverse complement strand
TCATTATCCGTAGCCCCCGACACGGGCATTCAGCTTGTTTGGGACGGTCGGCAGACTTACGGCACTGTGTATGCCGAAAATACCCGTATAAAAATTACGCTTACAGACTGGCCAAGAGATACCGAAACCGAGGTGGTGGATGTCACCAACCCTGTAACCGGCAGAACCTGGATGGACCGCAACCTGGGCGCCAGCCGTCCTGCAACCGACAGCGACGACCCAGATGCCTACGGCGACCTGTACCAATGGGGCCGGGCTGCTGACGGACACCAGGTAGTAACGTGGACTAGTTCAACAGACGGTGATGTAACGCCCAAAACATCTACGCTAAGCATAACAGATACGCCCGGGCATGGGATGTTTATTGAGGCATCTGCGGACCCCCATGATTGGCGCAGCTCGGAAAATTTCGACCTGTGGCAAGGGGTGAACGGGATTAATAATCCATGTCCGCTTGGTTATCGCCTGCCTACAGAAGCTGAATTGGACGCTGAACGCGCAAGCTGGGACACCAACAGTAGTGCCGGGGCCTTTGACTCTCCGCTTAAATTGCCAGTGGCGGGCCAACGCAACTACGGCAATGGGGAGGTCTACAGTGCAGGAGACACTGGGTCCTATTGGTCAAGTACCGTGCATAATAGCCAATCACGGTTACTGCTCTTCGACAGTGGTGCTGGTGCCTCCATAACAACCCGTAACCGTGCGCATGGAAGTTCTGTGCGCTGCATTAAGAATTAGCAGGACACCTTGATTTTAGGCTGTTTATAAGAAGAATTGGCTTTTTTTGTATTGCTTTGGCTTGCTTTTGAAAAGGAAGACTACGGCATGGGCTACCTTGCCGCAATCTTATGTAAGCTGGTTTTTACCCCCCGAAAGCTGGCGTCCTGCATGCCATGAGGAGCTTTCGGCAATTGCGGGTCTTTACGAAAAATGGAACAAGCACGATGCGGAGGTTGTTTTTGTTTCCCTTGAAGAGGACAATGAGGCTTTCAGAAACTATGCCGGAGGTTTTCCCTTTATCAGCATCTGCGATTATCAGAAATGGGAAAGCCCTGTTGTAAAGGCCTACCACGTGTTTGCCACACCAACGATGTATTTACTTGACAGCAAACGGGAGGTTTTACTCCCCGCCCTGCAGGACAGGGAGTTTACGCGTCAAAAAGAGTCAAATAACCAAATTAATCAATCCTGATACACCGGACACTGAACCCGCGCTGCTCAGGCTCGTCGCGCAGATGTACATCCCCGGTTCCGTAGCGCATGCCACGGCCCAGCACGTCAGATCCGGCCTCAGTAGCGCTCCACCAGAAGCCGATGCTGCCAATATGTGACCACTTTCCAGGCCGATAATCACTTCCCCCCCAACGAATGCCGCCGGGAAGAGCCGAAAACCCAAACTGATCGAATCCTTGGTGTGTGGTATGTGAGTCCCAGCGAGGGTGCTCCGATGTGTCGCAATCGCTACCATCATCATGATTTTCCTGCCAACAGGACTTTAAGGCGTTGCCGGCTCCATCAGTGTCATCCTCTTCGTCTGGATATCCCTGACCAACCACATAATTAACCAACTGTGTCCATTCAGCATCAGCAGGCACGCGCCAACCATCAGGGCAAAGACCTCTGGTATCATCCACTGCATACCAGTTATATAAAGCACCATAGGCTTCGAGCATTTCAGCATCTGAGTTAATACCCTCAATGGATCCATCATCATAATAACCACCTTCATGCGGATAAATTGCATAAGCACCGTCTGTAGCGTTTTCCCAATCAGTGTTGTTTAAACCCGCGGGAATATCATATTGATCGTTATACCTAGTAACCCGCAGGTTCTCTGCCATCCATAGCTGATCGCCTATTTTAACGGTCCGGTAATAATTCTCATCGACATCTTCTACCTGGCGGGTGGCTGTGAGCCTAATGATCGTTTCTGCGGCATCTACTTCCGGATAACTTATCCTTCCATCCCAGACTATTCCGATATTGTTATCTGGAGTCAGATCGTTTGCCCCTGTTACTTCACGGGGGTTAACCTGGGTAAAGCTGACACCATTATCAAAGCTTGCCTCTAAATAAACATCATAATAATCTCCAGAACCGATTAAGTCAAACTGAATATCTACAACCCGTTCTTCATCTTCAGTTCCTTGAGATACTTCAATATTGGTAATTTCACCAGGTTCCTCTGCAAAAGTCCAGCCCGTAAGCGTCAATAAAACAAAAAATAGTATAGATGTTTTCATTTCGTATGTGTTTTGGTTGTAAAAATTATTACCTAAAGGTTATTCCTGCCGGCAAAAGCTGCTTTTTGTCTAGTTGTCTTCAACTGCACGACGGCGTCTGACAGTGTAAAACACAATCAACCCGGCAGATAAGACCAAAGCAAAAATTGATAGCGGTACCAGTATAGGAGAACCAAATTGAAATGGATCTGAAGTACCTGTAATAACCTCAGCCCGGGAGCTAACGGTAATTAAGACGGCAACAAGTGTGCAAAGAAAAGCTTTCATAGTGCTGTTTTATTATGATTTATACGTAAAAAAACAAGCCGAAAATAAGAAATATTCTAACAAACACCAAATACATAAAGGTTTTTACATATATTAACAAACCTGTTCTGTTGTGCCCTTTTTGCAGTATCGAGCATTGATGATGCTGTTGATCATTCCGGCATTTTCGGCAACATGTACTGAGCCTTCAGAGGTCATTCCGGGATATGAAGGCACCCGGCTTAACCCGGAGTTTCTGGCGGACGTTGAAATCGCCTATGCGCTTATAAGAGCATCCATTCAAGGTGACAGAGAAGGAATGGAGCGTTACATGCATGAGGACATTTATTTGACTGGTCCCGGTCCTGAAAGCATTACCAGGCAGGAGCAAATTGAATTCTGGCTGGATTTTGCAAGCCTGAATGACAATGCGATCGTCTCGAATCGCTTATGGTATTCATGGGTGGCTGATGAAACGGTTCCCGATCAGGAATTGGCGGGGAATATTGGGTGAAAATGGATTTGAGGGCATTGCCTTCATTTGTTCCTATACAGCCCCATGTCGGATAACCATTCTCCCCTTGCAGGTTCTTCTGCCGGTAAGGCTGTCTGTAATAAATTACAGAAAAAAAGTTGGATTGGTCGAAAATAGTTAATACATTTGTTTTATAGCATACAATAATGTGTATGTATAGACACGTCAATTTGTTTCATTTAAAACAATCGATTATGAAAATTAAGTACCTTCAGAAAACCTTATTGTTATTGGTATTGTTAATGCTTAGCATCAACATATTCGCCCAAACACCTCAGCAGAGAGAAAACCTGAGAAATCTCTCCCGTGAATTACGGGAAACTTATGAACGGGAAAGACAAGAAGCTATCAGATGGGCTGATTCTTTGGGGATTCCTATGAGGCAGGTGATAGATGGGGTAGCCGTAATTGAGTTGATGCGTATTGTTGATGATCGTCCTGTTTACTATACCACCCATAATCTTGAAGGAGCCGGGGTAATAAACAGCAGTGAAGTTTGGGATGGAGGCAATGCCGGCTTGTCGCTAAGCGGAGAAGGACAGAGACTCGGCATTTGGGATGCCGGAGGCGTGCTGACCTTGCACGTGGAGTTTCTTTCTAACGGTACTACCTCCCGTGTCACGCAGCAGGACGACCCTTCCGGAACCGACTGGCACGCCACTCATGTTGCCGGAACCATGATCGCAGAGGGAGAAGTTGATGATGCAAAAGGAATGTCATACGAAGCAAACCTGGACGCCTATGATTGGAATGATGACACGCCCGATATGGCTGATGCTGCCCTTGATGAACTTAGAGTTTCCAACCACTCATATGGAACAGCTTCAGGGTGGATTTATAATTCGAATAATTTATGGTGGTACTGGTATGGGGATACCAGTATTAGTGAAACCGAAGATCACAATTTTGGCCGTTATAACAGTAAAAGTCGGGATTGGGATGAGACTGCGTATAATGCACCCCATTACCTCATAGTAAAATCTGCAGGAAATTACAGGGGACGTGGTCCATCGGAAGGAGAATTACACCTGGTTCATGATGGAGGCGGTTGGGTTACTTCAACAGTAACGCGAGACTTAAACGGTGGCGATGATGGATATAATTCCATACCAACCTTTGGCAACGCTAAAAATATAATGACAGTTGGAAATGTGAACGTTAACGGTGTATTGCATGGTTCCAGCTCCTCTGGGCCAACTGATGATGGCAGGATAAAACCTGATATTGTTGCAAAAGGAGTAGGTGTAAGATCAACTGATGATGATTCTGATTTTAGTTATGAGACATTAACTGGTACCTCCATGTCATCCCCGATGATAAGCGGATCCGTCGGATTGCTTCTGGAACACCAGGAGAACCTTCATGGTGAACAAAACCCTATGCTGGCTTCAACAATGAAAGCCCTGATTCTTCATACTGCCCAGGAGATGGGTGACCACCCTGGCCCCGACTATGGTTACGGATGGGGCATGATGGACACGCAACGTGCAGCGGAACTGATGTCTGAAGATGCGCTGGCCGGAGGGGAATATCATATCAGGGAGCTTACATTGGACAATGGCCAAACGAAAGAAATAGATGTGATAGCTGACGGATTTGAACCCTTAAAGGTAACCATAGTTTGGAATGACCCCGAAGGGGAGCCTGTTAATGACCCAGATGAACCGAACATTCCAGACCTTATGCTGGTCAACGACCTCGACATGCGGATTACAAACAATCCCACAGTGTATGAACCCTGGGTGCTGGATCCGGATAACCCATCTTCGGATGCTACAACGGGTGACAACTTCCGTGATAATGTCGAACAGATCCTTGTAGAAGACCCTGAAGTAAACGATGTATATACCATCACCATTGATCATAAAGACACCCTGGAAGGCGGATCACAGGATTTTTCACTAATTGTTACAGGAATCAGAGAAGAACCTCTGGCAATCCCTCTTTCCAATTGGGCGCTCTATCTTGGCATTCTTCTGATGACCACTTTTGTAGTGATCCGATTCAGAAATTTGATCTAAGTAATCTTTTTGTTTATTGAAGGAAAAGCCGCTTCGTAAGAGGTGGCTTTGCAGGAACTCTGCTCGCAGCATTATTG
>PWHO01000165.1 GCA_003555385.1 Bacteroidales bacterium | reverse complement strand
TCGATGACGAATTTGTTCGTCACAGCAGTAAAACCTGAGGTGAAAACCGTAAAATGGAACTGGTTGGAAGGTACCCTGATGTGGTTTGAAATATAAGGCAGGATGCCGAGCATGATGTCATCGTGATGAGGCCCGGTATGCAGGAAAACTTCGTTTTCTTCTTGCTGCATGCCCCGGTAGATCTTTTTCTCAATGCTTTCACAAACCGATTCCACTGTGTTCTCGCCGAGGCCTGGAATCAGTTTGCAATATTTGTCCTCTTTCAGGTCTTCCATGGTCAGATGATGTCCGTATTTGTCAAGTTTTTTGCAAAGCTTGATTACGGCCAGCTCTGTCTTTTCATGGGGCCAGGGCTCACTCCGGAAAAAACTGTTGACACTGTCGGTGAGTTTTGATGCGGCTCCTTCAGTCAGGAAGAAACGGCTGTTTTTCAGTTTGTTCAGAACGGTGGCCGGGTAGAGATTGTTGATGGGGTTTTCAATGGATTTTTTAACCATTTTGGCTTTGGCTTCCCCTGCAGCGATAATGATGGCCACTCCATCCGGGTTGTAGGTGATGGTTTTCAGTCCGATGGTGATCACCAGCCTGTTTTTGGATACCTCGATTCCGCCGAGGTCTCCTGCTGCCACGGCCTGGGTTTCAAAGTTGGTCTCAGTCAGCCTGGTGGTGCTGAAAATGTCCGAGCCACGTACATTGAAGGCAATGTGTCCGTCAGGTCCGAGCCCGCCAAGGAAGAAGCCGATGCCTCCTTTTTCCCGGATCTTTTGCTCGAACTGACTGCACCAGTTGTCGATCAAAAAGAGTGATTGCTGCTGCAGTTCCTCCATGCGTGAATGGCACTCCCTGTAACGAAGCGAGGGGTCTACCCTGTAATCCGGAAAAACTTCCGAAAAATGTTTTCCCTGGGCCAGGGGAATCTCATCGCAATTGATCAGCAGGGCATTGTCGGGGTTCAGGCCAAAACCGTCAATGTAATAATTCATCACATAATGATAGAAGCTGTTTTTCTGGCTTGACGGGATGGGGTAGAACTCATCAATCTGCACGAAATGCAACTCACTCAGTGTGGGTTTTTCGTTGAGCATCAACCCGTATCTTTCCCTGATATCCCTTCCATTCTGGTTGTCCCAGTTGTCGAGCAGGTATTGGGTCCATTTGATGAAAAACTCCGGTGTTTTACCCGTTGGGAGGCTGATCACTCCCCGGGGATTCTCCGACACCCATTCAAGGAAACGCAGTGAGGTCAACAAACCCAGCTTGGGAAAGTTGTCGACACACACGTAAGGAATGTTGGCAGACATTTTGTTGATGCCCGACTCTTTTACAAAGGCTTTCTCAACAGATGATTCAAAAAATTGATCTGCAATATGTGTAGAATAATCTTGGGTCATGGCTGAAAATGACTTTAAAAAGGTGAATTAACTATATAAGGTTGCTTATTTCTCTTTCCTGAAATAAGTCACTTTGTCGATTACCTGGTAGTCTCCCCGGGTGAAATCGGGAATCTGAACAGGCATGCTGTAATTGTCGGCCGACTTTTCCGAAAGTTCAATAATAGAAGACCACTCGGCGGCGTCGTACACATCCTGGTCAAGGGGAAGTCCATTGCGCAGGCAGTAGATCAGCCGGTAGTCCATGATGAAGTCCTGGCCGTCATTTTTGGCGATCTCATTTATACTGAAGCCCAGTTGCTCAATTTTTTGATTGAGTTCTTTTCTGATGGGATGCACATATTCCTTACGCAGCGTTTCCAGGGCCTCTTCTTCCAGAGGCTCCATGCCGTCGGGGGCGAGGCTGATTATGGTTTTGGGCCATTTCTGGGCGAATCCCTTTGTGCCGCTCAGCAGGTGTATTCTGCTGTAGGGACGCGGGCTTGTGATGTCGTGTTGGAGTACGATGCTTTTCCCTTTTTTGGTATGTATCAGGGATGTGTTCATGTCACCGTTTTTGTAATCCTTGAGTGCATACTCCGACCCGGGGCCGTATTTTTCTGCAGCGTAGTGTTTAAGGGCAAAGGGAGCGGTGGACATGGACACCATATAATCGAAGCGGTCGCCGCGGTGAATGTTCATGCTGTGACACAAAGGGCCAAGGCCATGTGTGGGGTAGAGGTTGCCGTTTTTCCTTTCGTGGTATTTGAGGCGCCACATGTTCCAGTAGCCATTTTCGGTGTCAAGGATCAGGTTTTTGAGATCATGAATATAAGCCCCTTCGGCATGGTTGATCTCCCCAAATAAACCGTGCTGCACCATGTTCAGGGTGGTCATTTCGAAGTCACCGTAATTGCAGTTTTCAAGCTGCATACAGTGTTTTCTTGTTCGCTCTGCCGTGTCAACGAGTTTCCAGCAATCCTCAATGGTGGTGGCGGCAGGAACTTCGATGGCAGCGTGTTTGTCGCACTCCATGGCATAGACGGCAATGGGTACATGAAGGTCGTAGTGGGTAGAGATGTAAACCAGATCGATGTCGTCCCGCTCACAAATTTTCTTCCAGTCCTCTTCCCCGGTGTAAGTGTCTATGGGGTTCATCCCGAAACTCTGCATGATATGCTGGGCACGCCGTACTTTTTCTTCATCGATATCACAAAAAACCTTGATCTCTGCCCCTTCAATGTGTAAAAAACGTTTGATGGTGCTATTCATCCGCATCCCCAATCCTATAAAAGCGATACGCACATTGTCAATGGGTTCGCAACGCAGTTCAATGGCGTGACGCTGTCCGGGTTTGCGCGATGGTGCAGGGAAAAGTTTTGCCGGGAGGTGCTGGGTCATAGAGAATCGGAATCAGGTAAGGGTATGAATGCTATGTATTAAATGTAAATGATCGGTTTGCATCGGGTGTTGTTCACAATCAACAATCAACAAACAACATGATTCATTTATTCTGTGGTATAATAGGTTACGGTTTCGAGTTCATTCCATGCGCCCCTGGTAAAGTCAGGGAACTTCACGGGCATGCCCTGGTTTTCGGCAGAAACCCTGGACAATTCAATGACAGCGGACCATTCAGCCGCATCGTATACATCCTGGTCAAGAGGCAGTCCGTGATGCAGGCAATAGATCAGGCGGTAATCCATGATGAAGTCCATGCCGCCGTGGCCACCTACCTCGCGGGCTACTTCGCCCACTTCGGTTACAATGGGATGCTCGTATTTTTCCAGGAGGGCCTGCATCTCATCTTCCGGGATGAAACCGTGGCCCTGCCCGTCAATGGCTATTCCCGGGCTGGGATACTTTCTGGCAAATGCATCGGTTCCGCTGATCATATGGATGCGGTCGTAAGGGCGGGGGCTGGCCACATCGTGCTGCAATTTGATGGTTTTGCCTCTGGCGGTTTTGATGATGGAAGTGTTCATGTCTCCTTTTGCATAATCGTATTGGGCATACTCGGAGTCTTCCCCGAATTTTTCCTCAGCGTATGCGGTCAGTCCGAACTGGTCACTGGAAAGGGAAACGATGTAATCCATTTTGTCGCCCCGGTGGATGTTGAGAATGTGGGCCAACGCTCCTAATCCATGCATGGGGTAGAGGTTTCCGTCATATTTCTCATGATGGCGGAGCCGCCACATATCCCAGTAACCGCCTTCTTCGGCAAACAACAGGGAACGCAGGTCATGAATGTAAGCCCCTTCTACATGGACGATTTCTCCGAAAAAGCCCTGCTGGGCCATGTTTAGGGTGGCCAGCTCAAAGAAGTCGTAGTTTACATTTTCCAGCATCATCATGTGACGGCGGGTTTTTTCTGCCGTATTTACAAGTTCCCAGGCTTCCTCGATGGTCAGTGCCGCGGGGATTTCCGTGGCCACATGCTTGCCTTGCTCCATGGAGTACACGGCAATGGGGGTGTGGAGGTCCCAGTGGGTGCAGATATAGATCAGATCCACATCATCACGCTGGGCAATGGTTTTCCAGTCCTCATCTCCGGTATAGCCACCGGCTGCCGGTTTGCCCATATCTGCCAGGGTTTGCTGTGCCCGCTCCACGTTCGCGGGTACCACGTCGGCCAGGGCAACAATCTCCGCTTCTTCGATATAGCTCAGACGCCTGACGGCTCCCTGTCCGCGCATCCCAAGGCCAATGATGGCCACACTGACTTTCTCGATGGGTTCTGCACGGAGCTCCAAAACGTGATCCTGTCCTGCAGGACGGGGAGGGGTAGGGAAGACTTCGACTGCCTCAAAAGGCTGATCAATGCCCGGCTGACCGCCTGAATTGCAGGCTGTCATGCTGAATGCCACAAGCATTACCATCAGAATCCGGAGGCTTAAAATTGATTTTTTCATTGTGTTGATTGTTTTATTGTTAGTAATCATTATTCTAAAATACTGCAAATAATGTAATGACCAGGCATTTACCCTGAATTCCATAATTTATGGGGGTAAACTCCTTCTTTGACCAGTTCATTGATGCAATCCATGGCCATGAACTTGTCTTTGTAATAGGTAACCCCGAACCATTGCGCATCGCAGTGAAGCACTTCCACGTCCACTTTTTCCTGCCGGATCAGTTCATCCACCAGAAAGGGTATGTAAGCTTCTGCCTTCAGGTCCTGTGCATTTGCTTTAAGAAAGGCAGTGAGCCTGTTTTCAAGATGGGTGAATATATCGGGATTAAAACCCCAGAAATTCATCGATACCGTGGCTTCCGGGTTCAGGAATTTAATCTGCCCGTTTTGATGGTTCATTACTTTGCCTCCCACGTCTTTGGAAATACTGGTGTGTTCTTCCACTTTTTCCAAAGTGTTGCCGTTGGTTGAACAAATGCCCCTGGATACGCTTCCGTGGTCACTCAGGGTGTTTTTCAGCTTATAGCCCACCATGGCATAACGGCCTTTATCTTTACTTGTCCGGCGTTTCAGAAAATCTGCCATTGCGGAAAATGACTCACGTCCATAAAAGTCATCGGCATTGATCACCGCAAAGGGTTCACTTATGAGGTCTTTGGCCACCCAAATGGCATGTGTGGTTCCCCAGGGTTTGGTTCTCTCGCTGTTGTATTCAATCCCGGGTGGAATGTTGTCCATTTCCTGGAAGGCGATTTGAACTTCCGCCTTGCCATCCAGTTTCTTCACAAACATCTCCCTGAACTCCTTCTCGAAACTCCGGCGAATCACAAAAACAATTTTGTTGA
>PWHO01000010.1 GCA_003555385.1 Bacteroidales bacterium | reverse complement strand
CTGACCTTCCTGGAGAATGCAAAGGAATATGGCAAGGTATTCGGGTTTGATGTGGACAAGCCGGTTATGCCCGATCAATTTATTGGTGACGGTGATGTGGTTCGATTCGGAAAACAGGAACTGCAGGTGATTCATGCCCCCGGGCATGCAGCCGGAAGCCTTTGCTATTACCACCCCCGCGAAGGGTTTGTGATAGTGGGGGATGTATTGTTCCAGGGAGGGATCGGCCGTACCGACCTGCCCACAGGGGATCACGATCTTCTGATCAAATCCATCCTGGAAAAGCTGCTGAAGCTACCTGATGAAACCACCGTTTACCCGGGGCACGGGCCGGAAACCAATATCAAAACAGAACGGACGAGCAATCCCTTCCTGACGGGGGTGTACTAAAAACACAGGGATTCCGGGAGCATCATTGCCGGCCATCCCAAACAAGCTATCGCGTGGGGAAATGCCGACATACTTATACCCGGAGGCAGCCATTGGCAATCATTGGCAATCATTGGCCATGATCGCCCAAACTTTCCCAACGATCAGATCCTCATCGATCTTGTTCATGCAATCAAAATGCCCTTTGGGGCATTTGGCGTAACCGATCTTGCTACAGGGTCGGCATGACAGTCCTTCCACTTCCACAATGGTCGAACGTTCGGGGTGAGCCGGCATATAGGGCACCATTCCAAAGGCCGGCACCGTATTGCCCCAAACCGAGATCAGGTGCTTGTTGAACACCGCGGCAATATGCATCAGCCCGGTATCGTGAGAGATGACCACCCGGGATCTTTCTACCAGGTAGGCTGACTGAGGGAGGGAGAACAAACCACATGCATTGAACACCTTTTCTCCGCAAGCCGCGGCAATGGTTCGTCCGTTGGAAGCATCTTCTGCCCCGCCCAGCAGTAAGACCGGCAGGGGCAGTTTCTCACACAATGAAATAATCTTCTCGTTGGGAAGTCTTTTTGTGGGGTGTTTCCCTCCAATTACAAAAGCCAGGTAATCCCCATGCACAAAACCTGGCAATCCGGACGGCATGACCTCCAGTCCGGGGGGAAAGAAAAAATCAAGCCCCTGCTGATCATTTTCCACCCCGGCCACAGCTGCAGCTTCAAAATACCTGTCCACCACATGCATGTCCGGAAGCCGGTCAATTTTCAGCCGGGTCTTCAGCCATTTCTCCAGGTTAAGTTTCCGGCAATTCCCCGACGGTTTCCTTAGCTTCATTTTAACAATCAGACTGCGCAAATTGTGATGAAGATCAACGATATAATCATAATTCTCTTTCTTCAGCTGACCAGTCAAATCACTCAGCTTACCGTCCAGCAAAAACAACTTGTCAACGTGCGGATTGCTGAAAAGCAGGGAGGCAAACATTTTCTTGGCAACGAAGTGCACTTCCACTTCCCTGCCTGGGATCTTTTTCAGACAACGCAGTACTGGAGTGGTCAGCACAATGTCGCCCATTGAGCTGAAGCGGATCACCAGTACCTTTATGTTATTCTTTTTCTGCATCGGGTTTTCAAAAAAAACCGGGCAAAACCCCGCACGAGAACTGCGGCCGGCAATTCGGGGGGATCATGCCGGAATACCGCGGCTATCCTTCCTATATGTGTTCAAAGTCAGCTGTCAACGGCCTGTCATTTACAAAATCATACAATGTCAGCCGGCGCATCTCATAAAAACCGCGCCAGTAATTGCGCAAAGCGGTCAGATATCGTTGCTTGGCACGGTCCTTTTCTTCCAGGGCAAGGTTTAGCTCAATGATGTCGATGCGTCCGATCATGAAACGCTGCCTGGTCACCTCATAGCGCTTTTCGGCAATGACATCAGCCTTTCCGGCAACTTCAAGCTGGTGGTCAAGCATGTTGAACTGCATCACCTGTAAGAACACCTCCTGCTCAAAGTCAACCATGGCCTGGTTGGCTGTGGCATCCACCAACTCACGGTTTGATTCGGCCATGCGTACCCTTCCCCGCGATACCCCCCAGTCAAGAATGGGTACCTGAACACCAATGGTCAGCCGCTGCTCATCCATCGGGTCGCGGTAAGCTTCACTGAATTCCGCGGCACTCTGGGTAAGCCCGTACACCGCAAACAAATCGGCATTGAAACGGTTATCTGCCCTGGCCTGGTCCACCTGCCTCTCTGCCTCCAGTCGTTGCCGTTCCTGTTCCAGGATCTGGGAGCGGTTCTTCCTGGCTTCAGCCAGGGCCACCCCCACATCAATGGTCAGGCGGTGAGGTTCCTCGGGAGGCATCAACTCCAGCTGACGGGTATCATCGAGCCCCAGGAAAGACCTGAACCGGAATATGGCAGCTTCATAGGCAATACGCGATTCTTCCAGTGTGGCTTCTGAGTTCAGCACATTCAGCTCCATCTGCAATAACTCGTTCTCCGCAATACGTCCCAGCTCATAACGCCCCTGGGCAATCCGGTAAAGCGTATCATTGCTCTCCAGGTTAATCTTATTGATTTCCAGGTTGATTTGTGCCAGCAGCAAGTCAAAAAACAAATCAGTGGCCCGGATGGAGATATCCTCCATACTCTCCAGGTATCTACGCTCAGCTTCATCATAACGTATGGGCTCAATACGCCGCTCCCATTTAAACGGGTTGAATGAAAAGATCGGCTGGCGGTAACCAATATTGACCGGGGTGCTCATGTACGAAACCTCCGTTTCATCGTCCCGCATCAGGTCAATGCGCTGCAATCCCGAACTGACAAACAGCTGGCCACCCGTAAATGGAACGGTCTGGTTCAGCGACAAGGTTCCGGATGACACGGCCAGGTTTCTCCGGATAAAAACATCACTGCCATCGGGAAGGGTGATATTGGAAATGGTCCGGTTCAGGTTCGGTATAACCGCCTCAAACTGAAGGTTGGGCAGGTAGCCGGCCCTGAAGGTCCTGAATTGCCAGTAACTGCCACGATAACGGTGACGGGCCATCAGGGCATTGGGCGATTGTTCACGGGCAATCTCCACTGCTTCTTCCAGGCCCAGAAACCGGGTCGGCTCATTTGCAAAGGATCGTGGCGGCAATAGCAGCAGGATGACCAAAGCGAGTAAAGCAAAAAATCGGATCATGGCATTAAATTGGGGAGTAATGAGATTAATAAACTAACCAATGATAAGGAATGGTATTTTGCATCCAAAATTATCATTAAATTGCTTCAAATAAAAAAATATTTACCTTCGTAAGGCAATAGTTGAACGACAGTGATTACCCCCGAAACCATAGAAAAAATCATGGACGCCACCCGAATCGAGGAGGTGGTGGGAGATTTTGTGACCCTCAAAAAACGTGGGGTAAACCAGATCGGGCTATGTCCTTTCCACAACGAAAAGACCCCTTCCTTTACCGTTTCCGCACCAAAGGGGATCTTTAAATGTTTTGGATGCGGGAAAGGGGGCAATGCCGTCAATTTCATCATGGAGCATGAGCATTTTTCTTACCCGGAAGCCCTGCGTTACCTGGCCCAAAAGTATGGCATTGAGATCGAGGAAGAAAAACCCTCTCCTGAACAACAGGAGGCCATGGATGAGAAAGAAAGCCTCTTTAACCTGTCGGCTTTTGCCCAGAAATTCTTTGAGGAGCAGTTGCATGAAACCGAGGAAGGAAAAGCGGTAGGGCTGAGTTACCTGAAAGAGCGGGGGTTTTCACTGGAGGTAATCAGGCGCTTCGGACTGGGGTATTGCCCGGATAAGTGGGATACTTTTTCACAAACGGCGCTGAAAAACGGTTACAAAAAGGAATACCTCCTAAAAACCAGCCTCAGCAAGGAAAAAGATCATATGATCTATGACACCTTCCGGGGAAGGATCATATTTCCCATCCACAATCTTTCCGGAAGGGTGCTGGGTTTTGGCGGCCGCATCATGACCAATGAGAAAAAACGGCCCAAGTACATCAACTCCGCCGAAAGTGAAATTTACCACAAAAGCAAAGTCCTTTACGGGGCTTACTTTGCCAGGAGCCCCATGGCCTCACAGGACAACTGCTTCCTGGTGGAGGGGTATACCGATGTAATCTCCCTGAACCAGGCAGGCATCACCAACGTCATTGCCACCTCAGGCACCTCCCTTACCACAGAGCAGATCAAGCTGATCCGCCGCTATACCGACAATGTGACCCTTCTTTTTGACGGGGATCCGGCTGGCATCAAGGCGGCATTCCGGGGCATCGACATGATTTTGGAGGAGGGCCTGAATGTACGCATTGTGTTATTTCCCGACGGAGAGGACCCGGACTCCTATGCCAGGAAATACCGGCCTGCAGAAGTGAAAAGTTTTGTGGAAGACCAGGCAGCGGACTTCATCTCATTCAAAACCAAACTGCTGCTTTCCGAAACCAGTGGCGACCCCATCAAAAAAGCGAAGCTGATCAAAGAGATCGCCCATACCATCTCCCTGATCCCCGAGCCGATCGCACGAACCCTGTATACCCGGCAGTGCAGCGAGATGATGCAGGTGGAAGAAAAACTGATGGTGGCCGAAGTGGACAAGCTCCGAAGGCAACGTTTCAAACAGCAGCGGCTCACTTCATCTGAAAAGGAACAACTGCAGGATCCTCCGGAAAGCCGTGCAGAAAAACAAACTGCCGAAACCTATGAGGAAAACCACTCACAGGAAAAGGAACTGATCAGGCTGATGCTGAATTATGCAGACCATACCATGGTCTTTGAGGTGGAGAACGAAGACGGCCATATGGAGGAAGTGTCTGTGAAAGTCGTGGATTTTGTTTTGCAGGATATCCGGGAAGACGACCTTCAATTCGACCATGCCCCCTGCCAGGAGATCTTTGATCTTTTCGCTGAAAAAAGGGACGACGATAAACTTCCCGGCCGCGATGCATTCACCCAGTATCCCGATCAGGCTGTAAGGGAGCTCGTCATCAACCTCCTCGCCACAAAATACAGTCTCAGCCCCAATTGGGAGGAACGCCACAAAATCTACGTGGTGGGAGAAGAAGAAGATCTGAAGCCCCGTGTAATGCAGGCCGTGTATGCGTTCAAGCTGCGCAAGCTGGAGAAGATGATCGATGCCAACCAGCAACTGATACAGAAAGCCGAATCGGGCGAAATCAAAGATGACGAAGTATTGATGCGCCTGCTGGAAACCATCCGCGACCTGAAGAT
>PWHO01000271.1 GCA_003555385.1 Bacteroidales bacterium | reverse complement strand
TCATGGGCTGGGAACGGTGGGGGTAGCCCGAAAACATAGGAAGGGGTTAAGCAGTTGTTGGTTCTCATAGGCAACGTAATTGGATAAAATCAACCGACCGGTAAACGGCCAGAGAAGTTGTTGGGTGGACCGCCCTAAACCCGCGCCAGAGGTACGGATGAACCAACAACCAACAACCGCTTCGCCCATTTACCTGACCACAGGCAGCTTCCCATTCCTCCGCCCATGAGAACCAACAACTAACTAACAACCAACAACTCCGTGGCTCTGGCCACGGTCTATGGCCTACCCCCACAATCCTCCGCCCATGAGAACCAACAACTAACTAACAACCACCCTCGCTGTCTCCCTCAGCAACCACACGGGGGTGGATGTACCACCTGTAACCCCCACACGATCGCCTGGACGAAACCACCCGGGTTGCACATCATCGGGGGATTCCACAAAATGGGAGCGTGAAGTGACCCGCCTGGATATGTCAAATAACTGATTTGCATTGGAAGAATTTTTCCCTCCTACAAAAATAATCACATCTTTGGCACGGGCATACTGTTCCATCTCATTGACCCTGTCAGACACCCGCCGACATACAGTGTCATGAAGTTTTACTTTTTTCCCCTGATTTTCGAGCCATCCGGCCAGGCTATGAAGTCCCTCCTTCGACATGGTGGTCTGACTGAACAGGGTGACATTCTCAGGAAGCTGGTCAGGCAGCAAATCATCCTTACTCTGGGCCACTAATGCCTTCCCGTCAATCTGGCCCACAATGCCCTCCACCTCAGGATGACCGGGCTTACCATAAACAATAATTGTTTCTCCATCCTCACAGGACTGCTTCACACGCTGCTGGAGTTTCCTGACCACCGGGCAGGTTGCATCCACCATTATGGCTCCACCGAGCCGGCTCATGTTATAACTGTCCGGAGGTTCGCCATGGGCCCGGAACAACACTGACTTGCCAGCCATATCAGACAAATCTTCACGGATGATTGTTCGCATCCCCATATCTTCCAATCGCTTAACCTCATGCACGTTGTGCAACAACTGTCCCACGCAATACAAGCTACCGGTCTCTTCCAGGGCCTCCTCTGCCTTGCGTACAGCAGCAGCAACCCCAAAGCAGAATCCCGCTGCCGGATCAATTTCCACATGCAAAGCCTCTGTTGACATGCGCCAAAATTACAAATTTTAAATCCGGTTGAATTTGTTGCGCAGGTAACACCTTGGAAAAAGTGACAACTTTTGGATATTGGACACACGGAAACGCTGATTATGGAGCTCTTCAGGCGCGGCCCTCTCAATTTTGCGCAACAATTCAAGGTAATAACGATAGGCGAGATAAACCCCCAGACGAACCTTTTTATCCAATGACCGGATGCCTGCAAGGGCCTCCTGGAAATCTGCCCGGATCTCCTGCTCAATTATTGTCTTGTCTTTCGCTGAAAATTCTGTCAAATCAACCTCCGGGAAGTAAACACGCCCCCTGTCATCAATATCAGAACGAATATCCCTCAGGAAATTCACTTTCTGAAAAGCCTCGCCAAGTTTCCGGGCAGCAGGCAGCAACTGCTGATACTCTTTGTCACGCCCGGTATAAAAAACACGCAGACACATAAGACCCACCACCTCGGCAGAACCATAGATATAACGCCTGTACTCTTCATCCGAAAAGCGGGACTTATGAAGATCCATCTCCATGCTGTGAAGAAATGCATCGATCAGATCGCGTTCAATTCCGTATACATTGGTCACCCACTGAAACCCGTGCAAAATGGGATTGGTGCTGAATCCTGCGTCAATGGCAGCGTAAGTCCTTGTTTTGAAATCTGCCAGCAGTGTTTCTTTATCCTGATCATGAAAGGTATCCACAATCTCATCTGCGAAACGCACAAAGCCATAAATAGCATAAATGGCCGGACGGTATTTTTTGTCCAGCGTCCGCACCCCCATCGAAAAGGAGGTACTGTAGTTCCTGGTTGTAACCCTGCCACAATCAAGGGCATTACGCGTAAACAGATCCATATTTTTTGGTTATTCGTTCCACCACCAGCTTTGAACTGATCACAGCCATCGGCAAACCTGTACCGGGCACCGTGGAGGCACCCACATAAAACACATTGCCAAACTCCTCATCATAGTTTTTTGGACGAAATCCACCGATCTGATCCAGGTCATGTCCCAGGCCAAGTCCGCTTCCTTTGTACAAATTGAATGCATCGCGCCACTCGACCGGAGTCATGATGGTTTTTGAGATAACATGCTTTTTCAAATCAACCCCGATACGCTCAGAAATGTCTTCCAGTATATTGGCGGCCACTTCCTCCCGGTCCGACCAGTCAGGTTTGTAACGCAGGTCTGGCACCGGGCAAAGCACAAACACGCTTTCACAACCCTCGGGCGCGCTTTCAGGGTCTGATTTGGACACCACATTCACATAATAATACGGCTGATCCAGCTTGATGTCATTCCTGAAAATCTTTCCGGAGTATTCTTTGAAGTTGTTTCCAAGAAAATAATTATGCAAAGGCGTATCATCCAGTTTGGTATCCAGCCCCAGGTACATGGTAAAAGGCGCCAGCGTCCACTTCAGTTTATCCATTTTCTGCTCAGAAAACTTCTTTCTCCGGAAAATCTTATGCCGGAACCAGGCAGCATCGGCATTCACCACAAACAAGTCAGCCTCCCACTCTTTTCCATGCTGATCTATCAATGCAGTAAGCTGTTTATCCTCAAACCGGTACCCGGTGATCTCGGTATTAAAATGAAAAACTGCACCGGCTTTGTCCAGTTCACGTTTGAGCCCTTCCACAATTTTATACATCCCCCCCTCTACATTGTGATAACCATCGTGGACCAGCTCCGTATAAGACAGAATGGTATAAATGGCAGGGGTGTTGAATGGGGTAGCTCCCAGGAAAAAAGCAACCAGTGAAAAGATCTCCTTTACTTCCCTGGATTCAAAATGACGCTCCATTTCGTTCCAGACAGAGCGCAATAATTTCGGGGAATGCCTCAGGGGTACTCGCATCAGCGTCAGCAAGTATTCAAACAATGAGTCATAATTGCGTTTGAGCACCAGGTGCTCGGTATCGTGAAAAAACCTCCCGGCCCCCGCCAGGAACTTCTCCATCTTTTCCTTAAACCCGGGCTCCACCGCCTCAAATTCCTTTGCAAGTCGATCAAGGTCACGGTGGATCATATAACGCTTGTCCTCCCCGCGAAAATTCACGGCGTAGAGCACATCCAGCTCCCTGAATGTAAATGGCATTTCCGGCAGACCTGTATCCTCAACGAACTCATCAAATTCATACGTCATACTGAAAAAAGTAGGACCCAGGTCAAAGGTAAACCCATCCTTCTTCAGCTGGTTGAGGCGCCCCCCGGCCTGATGGTACTTCTCAACCATTTCCACCTTGTACCCGCGGCGGACAAGCCTGAGGGCTGTGGTCAGGGCTCCGAGACCGGTACCCACAATGACGACTTTTTTCATAGAATAATGTATTGAAAGGTGAAATTAATGAATATATTGCATCTCTGAAAAACCGTTGACAGATTTATTTGTTAAATAGACACCGGCAAATTGTTTAATCACAAAAAACAAAAATGAAACAAACAGCAGGGGTCATTGGTTCAGGGATCGCAGGAATTTCTTCGGCAATCAGGCTGGCAGCCAAAGGCTACGCAGTCGAAGTGTTCGAGCAGGCAGACAAACCGGGAGGAAAACTTTCACAGCTACAACAACAGGGATTCCGCTTCGACACCGGACCCTCACTGTTTACCCTGCCCGGGCTTGTGGATGAACTTTTCACCCTGGCCGGGAAAAACCCGGCAAATTATTTTCGCTACCGATTGCTTGAATCCAGTTGCCGGTATTTCTGGGAAGACGGAACAGTGGTCAACGCCTGGAAAGAGCCTGAACAGTTTGCGGCCGAACTGAGCACCAAAACCAATGTTGAAAAAGACCGGATACTGGCCTTCCTGGAGAAAAGCCGGCGACTTTACGACATTACCCATGAGGTATTCCTGTTTAATTCCTTTCACAAGATCAGGAATTACGGCCAGGCTGCCTACCGCAAGTCTTTGCTCCACCTGCATGAACTGGACGCATTCACTACCATGCACCGAAAGAATACCCGCTGGTTTTCTGACCCCAGGGTGGTACAGCTCTTTGACCGTTATGCCACCTACAACGGCTCCAACCCCTATAAAACTCCCGCTACCCTGAACATCATCCCTCACCTGGAGCACAACACCGGCACATTCTTTCCTGAAAAGGGCATGTATCACATCGTAGAGGCTTTATTTAAACTCGCCACAGACATGGGGGTCAGGTTCCGCTTCAACAGCCCGGTTGAGGAAATCATTTTTGAAGACAACACTGTGAAAGGGTTGCGAAGCAGGGGCAGGACCTATCCATTCGATCTGGCCGTGAGTGATATCGACATCGTAACCCTATACAGTAAGCTGCTTCCCGGGAACAAAGTTCCCCGCAAACAATTGTCCGGAGAACGCTCCACCTCCGCACTCATTTTTTACTGGGGCATCAACAAAAGCTTTCCGGAACTGGGATTGCACAACATATTCTTTTCCAATGATTACCGGGAGGAGTTTACACACCTTTTCGCAAAAAAAACCATTTTCAGCGATCCCACCGTTTACATCTTCATCAGTTGCCGGGAAGTCCCCGGTGATGCACCTCCCGGGCAGGAGAACTGGTACGTAATGATCAATGTGCCGGAAAACACCGGGCAGGACTGGGACAGTATGATCACAAAGGCCCGGAAAGATATCCTGTCGAAGATCCGGCGGGTTACCGGAAAAGAAATAGCGCCACATATTGTTACGGAGGCTGTCGCCGATCCGCGCAGTATTGAAGCCGATACCGGGTCTTACCGGGGATCACTTTATGGCCTGAGCTCCAACAGCAGTTTTTCTGCCTTCAACAGACACCCGAATTTTAAAAAGTCCCTGAAAAACCTTTACTTTACAGGAGGAAGCGTGCATCCGGGCGGGGGCATTCCGCTTTGCCTGGCTTCTGCACGCATTGCCGTCAATGAAATACCAACTTCAGAGATACATTAAATATGAGTAAAATAAAAAAACACAGGGCAGCCCGATGGGCAGGGTATTTTTT
>PWHO01000126.1 GCA_003555385.1 Bacteroidales bacterium | reverse complement strand
TTTATAATCTGTAACTGATGCCGATGCCCGGTATCACTGCCCTTGTACTGTATGTGCCGCCAAAGTTTTCCGGACTGTAAGCAGCCTCTTTTTCCAGCCCCATGATAAAAAGCAGGCTGGCATCTATGCTGAGGTTGCGGGTTGGCATGTAGGTGAGCCCTCCGGAAAAGGCGAGGTTGTCCAGGCTGGGTGTTTCCGGGGAGAAATAGTCTTCATGGACCGGGGAGGGGTCGAAATAGGCACCTGCCCGTAACAACAGATCCGGGTTTACCTTGTATTCACCTCCTATTCTTGCGATGAGGGTATTGCTGTAGTTTCTTGGGTTGCGGCTGTCTTCCAGGGCGGGTGTGTTGGTATCAAAGTCGAAATTCAACTCCTCATACACATCCCAGAAAACATAATTCAGTGAAATCCCCGCCATGAAGTCGCGGGTAAACTGGTATGACAGCCCGAAATCCAGGTTGGCCGGCAAAGGCAGGGTGACCGCCACGCTGTTTTCGGCCGGAAAATTCCCCGCAAGGGAGGAAGGTACGCTGAATAAAGCATCCGCATCCTCCAGCTCCATGTCAATATGCGAACGATAACTGAGCCCGGCTTGCAGTCCTCCCGGATGGGAGAATTGTATCCCGGCATTAAAACCATAATTGGCCGTGCTGCCTTCAATGCTGACCCGGCCTTCTTCTCCATCGGATCCGGTAACCGGCAAAGCCTGTGTCATGTCGACCGAGCCGAAGGTATAAACAAAGCCCGCGCCAACCGATAACATGTCGGTGATCCGGTAGGAAAGGGTGGGCTGAATGGTGATGGCACGCAGCGAGATATCCTGTATCAGGAAGCGTCCGGCCCAGTCTTCCTCCCATGAAAGGCTGTTTCCATAGGGGGTGTTGACGGCCACACCGGCAGCCAGCCTGTCAGTTACCATGGCCGCCGCATAAAAATAGAAAGGCGTTCCCGGTGGGTTATCTGTTTTGGCCTGGTATACGGAGGGTTGCTCCATCCGGAATGCGGTGCTGGCAAAAATGCCGCTGGCACCCCCGAGAATACTTACTTGCTGAGGCATCATGGCCAGTCCTCCGGGATTAAAGAACATGGTGCTTGCATCCATGTGGAGGGAGGTTCCGATCAGGCCCATTCCCGTTTGTCTCTGTCCGTGCAGGCTTACCTGGTAACCTCCGGCAATTGACAGTGAAGCGGAGAACAGCAGGAAAGCTGCTCCAAAAACAAAATATCGTATCATTTTGGGTTGGTGATTTGGTTAACACTGATTGTAACGCGCCTTCCGCGCGCTCAAAAAGGCGCACAAAAAGACGGCGCAATATATAAAAAAAACAAATGCATTAAACATTTGTTTATTAAAATACGGGTTCCGGCCTGTCATTAACCAGGTTGTCCTGCAGGCAACAGTTGCCCGTCTCCCCGTCAAAAAACGTGACGTTTCAGCTGTACTGAAAACTGCTTCCCCCGATGAATTCCCTGAGGATGGAGGTGGGCGGAATATCGAGCGGATTTATGGGGATGAGCAGAGAGAGAATTCTGTTCAGCCTTTTTACTTCCTCGCGGATCTGTTCATTTTCAGCCTTTTCAGGATTGGCAATGGCCGGGGCATAATGGGCAAAAACAGCCAGTTCATAAATCAATGCAGAGTTGAAAATCGCATGCGCACTTTCCTGGAAGGGAAATATGCTGTGATATTCATTCTGCATGACGTCGGGCCAGCGCCTGATGGTCTCGTTGAAACTATAGCCCCGAAAGAGGTGATCCCTCACCAGCCTGCGGATCAATCTGTGATCAGACGTGGACAATGGAAGGTGATCATGAATGTTCAATGTGCTCAGGGCAGACACATACAGCCGGTAGGATGGGTTCTCCATAGTTTTTTCCCACAACTCGGGGTTCAGGCCATGTATTCCTTCTACGATAATATAGGTATCCGGGCTGATCTTTGTTGGTTTTTCATCCGGGGTGGCTCCCCGGCCATCAAAATGATACCTGGATAAATGCACTTCTTTGCCGTCCAGCAGCTTGCTGATCTCTTTACGGAAAAGTTCAAGGTTCAGTGCGGTGATTTGTTCGAAATTCTTGATCCCTGTTGCCGGATCGTCGGGAATGGCAGTGTGGGGGAGGTAATAATTGTCCAGTGAGAGGATGAGCACCTCTTTCTTCATTACCTTAAGTTCAATGGCCAGGCGGTTTGCGGAAGTGGTTTTTCCGGAAGAAGTCGGCCCTGCCAGGAAAACGAGCCTGGGGTTGTCGGGGCGGGAGACAATGTTTTCCGCAATTATTGATATACGGCGGGCCTGCCAGGCCTCTGACAACTTGATGAACTCAGGAAGCCTGCCCTGCCTGATGATGTCGTTCAGTTCTGCAAAACTGCCGACACCCAGGTGCATCATTGTTTCTTCCGTTTCTTCAAACCCGTGGAAATATTTGCTTGTCTCCGATTTTGGCGGCATTACCCTGTCAAAAAAATCCGGGTCGGCTATCAGGAAAAATCCTTTGTGAAAGGGGATGAGTCGAAAGCGTTCCAGGCGGTCATAGTTTTTTTGTATGTGGTTAAGTAAGAGTTCTCCGAAGCCATTCAGGTGTGCCAGGCGAAGCCCCTCGGGTTCTGTTTCAAAGTTTTTTGATTTGAGAAGATGGATTACATCTTTTCGCTGATTGGCCTCGAAATAACGAAGAATCTTTTCCGGGGGAAGGACTTCATGCCGGAAGCTTTCCCTTTGTTTGATCATTTTCCTGATGCGTCCGGCAATGGCTTCCAGTTCATTGCTGCTTACGCTGTGGTTTTTGAAGTAACCATAGACCCCTCCCGGTATGCTGTAGGCGATATAAAACTGTTTGTTTTTCAGCACCATTCCTGCAGCCTTATTGAAAAGGACAAGCAGGGGTTCCATCAGGTTTCTGAAAGATTGTTTCAGGGCTTCCGGTGGTTTGCTGCCTGTGGAATAAAGCCTTGTATTCTGGAGATTCATACATGCAAAATCAGTAGTTGCAAAATAATGATAAACAATTGCCTGAACGAACAAAGATACGGCTTTATCAAACACCTGCGATTTACCCCGTTTGCCCGGATCCAATCTGCAATTTTTATTGTGAATTTGAGAAAATTCATGTAGGTTTGCTTTCATAAGTGACACCAAAAGCAAGTATCCATTAAAAAACCATACCACGCATGATTGACTTATCGACCACTTACATGGGCCTTCAGCTGAGAAGCCCGCTGATTGTTGGCAGTTCCGGTTTGACAAAAAGCATCAGCAACCTGGAACAAATGGAGGAAAAAGGTGCAGGTGCTGTCGTTTTGAAATCTCTTTTTGAGGAGCAGATCAAATTTGAGGTCCGGAAGGTTTTCTCCTATGACGAGGCGCATAGCGCTTATACTGAAGCGGAAGATTATATCAGGAATTATGCGCGTGAGCATACCCTGGACGAATACCTGAACCTCATTCAGGAGGCCAAGAACAAACTTTCAATTCCTGTTATTGCCAGCATCAATTGCACCACGGCACAGGAGTGGCCGGCCTTCGCCAAAAACATTCAAAAGGCCGGGGCCGATGCCCTTGAGCTGAATGTATTTGTGTTGCCCGCTGACATTGAAAGGGAAGGGCGGGAGTATGAACAATTGTACGTGGATGTAGCGGAGAAAGTTCAGAAAGAAGTCAGCATTCCTGTTTCACTGAAAATCTCCAATTATTTTTCCGGTCTTGCGCATATGGTGAAAAAACTCAGCTGGACGGGGGTTCAGGGTATGGTATTGTTCAACCGCTTTTTTAATCCGGATGTGGACACAGCGACATTTAAGATCACCTCCGGCCATCTGTACAGCGATCCGGAAGAGATCACGCATTCACTTCGCTGGATCGGGATTCTTTCAGGTCAGATCAAAACAGACCTTTGCGCTTCCACCGGTGTCCACGACGGGAAAGGAGTCATCAAACAGCTGCTTGTTGGTGCCCGGGCTGTTCAGGTATGCTCTACCCTTTATAAGAACGGGCTGGGTCAGCTGGATGTGATCCGTGACGAAATGCTTGAATGGATGGAGCAGCACAACTATACGAAGATCTCGGATTTCCAGGGGATTATGAGCCAGAAAATGACCGAAAACCCCGCAGTATTCCTCAGGGTGCAGTTCATGAAGCATTTTGCCGGGATTGAATAACCGGATTCAATATAGTAGTACCCCGTTGGGGTAATCACATCTGAAAGTATTGCTAAAGGCCAGGTTCCCGGCCTTTAGCCTTTTTTAACACCCAAAGGGTTGCACCCAACAAAATATATTGATACCTTTATACTTTGAAAATTAAATTTATTTATTTTTGTAAACGCTTGATAAACAATAAAAAACGAATTGCTATGGCAAATAAAACGAAACTTTTGTCTCTTGGAATAGTGCTGGGCGCTGTTTTGTTGGTGTTTTTGGGTTATTCTTTAACAGGTCCCGGAACAACCAGCGGGGAAGAGGCTACAGCCGGTACCTCCGATCATGTAGCCAGCGATTCCGATCATGTAGTGAATCTTGATACGGAAGGGTTTGATGAAGCCATCGCCGAAGGAGTGGTCCTTGTTGATTTCTGGGCCACGTGGTGTCCGCCCTGCCGCATTCAGGGACCGATTATTGACGACCTGGCCGCTGAAGTCAGTGACAGGGCCATCATCACCAAACTGGATGTGGATGATCATGGCAGCATTGCCTCCCGGTACGGAGTCAGCAGTATTCCCACCCTGCTCCTCTTTAAGGACGGTGAAGAAGTGGAACGTTTTGTGGGCGTTCAGCAAAAAGAGACGTTGCTGGCAGTTATTGAGCATCATCTCTGACCATTGAGCATCATCTCTGACCATTGAACATCATCTCTGAAGTGTAATTAAACAAGTAATCATTATAAAGGATCACCAAATTAGCTATGGAAAACTTAACCAAAGAAAATTTTAAAGAAAAAGTATTCGATTTCGAAAACAAAAAAGAATGGGAATTCGCAGGTGACAAGCCTTGCATCATTGACTTCTATGCCGACTGGTGCGCCCCCTGCCGGACGTTGACCCCTGTTATGGAGGAGCTTTCAAAGGAATATGAAGGCAAGGTAGATATCTACAAGATTGATACCGAAAAAGAGCAGGAGCTTGCCGGGATGTTTGGTATCCGCAGTATTCCGTCCATTTTATTCGTTCCCAAAGACGGTCAGCCCCAGATGGCTTCAGGTGCACTTCCCAAAGAAACCC
>PWHO01000222.1 GCA_003555385.1 Bacteroidales bacterium | reverse complement strand
TTTTTTATAGATAAGAAGCTGAAAGGTTTTAAACCTAAACCGTTTATAAGCAATTAATTCTGCGAATTTACATGATTCTTACATATTCGCTTAGAAAAATCGGCACTTTTTTTCTTTCTTCTGAGGGATGTAACATGCTGTTATCAGTAATTTTATTTAAATCAATTTCAAATTAAAGTTCTGATGGAAAATTATGTAAAACCATTTATGAAAGCCCGTATATTTGTGGCGAGAATTAACCGATTTTAGAAACCAAAAAAAACAAAGAGATGGCTTATATTATCAATGAAGATTGCACTGCTTGCGGCAGTTGCATTGACGAATGCCCGGTTGATGCTATTTCTGAGGGTGATATCTACAAAATTGATCCTGACGTATGCACGGACTGCGGTGCTTGTGCAGACGTCTGCCCCGTAGAAGCAATCCACCCCGCATAAGACCCGTCTGACCGGGTCTTCCCGGGTCAGAACAGAAAAAGCCTGCATCATTCAATGTGCAGGCTTTTTTTATTGGATTGTTTTTTTGGTTTACTTTTGCATCAGCACCATTGGCAACTTGGCGCCCGTAATCAGGGACCCTAATACAAAAAGGAACTTTGACGCCCAGGGATCATACATATCAGAAGCCCCCGGACGGCACCATGACTTTCTGGAGCCACCTGGAGGAATTACGTGGTCACCTGATCCGATCGGCCATAGCCGTTGTAGTTTTTGCCATTGCAGCTTTTACTGCCAAAGATTTTCTTTTCAACAACATCATCCTGGCTCCCAAAGAGCCTTACTTCCTTACAAACAGGGTTTTTTGCTGGCTTTCACAACAGCTGTCCATTCCGGCCTTATGCATCAACGCAGACCCTGTGCAACTGATCAATATCGACCTGGCCGGACAGTTCACCACCCACGTGGTGGTTTCCCTGATCGTAGGGATTATCATTTCCATCCCTTATATCGTCTTTGAAATATGGCGCTTTATCCGTCCGGGGTTAAATCCGGCTGAAAAAGCCAATTCCCGGTGGGCTGTAGTGGTTATCTCCGGCCTTTTTCTTACCGGTGTGCTGTTTGCCTATTTTTTGATTGTGCCTTTGTCCATTAATTTCCTGGGGTCTTACCAGGTAAGCGGACTGGTCAGCAACCAGATCGCACTCCGGTCATTCATTACCACGGTAACCACCATCACCCTGGCCACCGGAATATTATTTGAACTTCCCGTATTCGTGTTCTTCCTCAGCAAGGCAGGAATTCTCACCCCTGAAACCATGCGGAAAAACCGAAAACTCGCCTTTGTGATCATCATTGCCCTTGCCGCCCTGATCACCCCTCCTGATGTATTCAGCCAGATCATGGTCGGTCTTCCGCTATTCCTCCTGTATGAGGCGAGCATACGTATCTCCCACCGTGTGGCCGTCAAAGAAGCAGAAGAAAGCATCTGAGTACATTGACATTCTGCGTTTTAATCGGTATATTTGTTAGTAAAGGCATATTTATACAAACATTTAAACGCTACATATATGAATAACGCGCAATTCTATTACACCAGACCAAATAATGAACCAGTTCACGAGTACAGGCTGGATACACCTGAGCGTGACGCCCTTGAGGCAGAACTGAAGCGACAAAGTGAACTGGAGCTGGAAATTCCGCTGATCATTGGCGGCAAAGAAGTCCGCACCGGAGATACAGGCAAGGTGGTAATGCCGCACAATCATCAGCATGTGCTCGCCACCTATCATAAAGCCGGAAAAAAAGAAGTCGGAATGGCCATTGATGCAGCCCTGAAGGCCCACCGTGAATGGGCCGAAATGTCATGGGTGGATCGGGCGTCCATTGTCCTGAAAGTGGCCGGCCTGATCGCGGAAAAATACCGTGCGCTGATGAATGCATCCACCATGCTGGGGCAGGGGAAAAATGCCTATCAGTCCGAAATTGAGGCCGTATGCGAAACCGTTGACTTCCTGCGTTTCAACGCGCATTATGTATCCGAGATTTATGACGATCAGCCTCATTCAGAGATTGGCAACCTTAACCGCATTGAATATCGACCCCTGGAAGGTTTCGTGTTCGCCGTAACACCTTTCAATTTCACCGCCATTGCATCCAACCTGGCTATGGCACCAGCCATCCTGGGAAATACAGTTGTCTGGAAACCGGCCACAACCGCCCTGTTGTCCAATTATTACCTGATGCAGATCTACAAGGAGGCAGGGATGCCTGATGGGGTGATCAATTTTATTCCGGGAAAAGGCAGTACGGTCGGAGACGTCGCCCTGAACCATGAAAACCTGGGCGGATTGCATTTCACCGGCTCCGAGCCCACCTTCAACCACTTATGGAAAACCGTTGGCGACAATATTGACAAGTACAAAACCTATCCCAGGGTGGTGGGTGAAACCGGAGGCAAAGACTTTCTGATAATGCACAGCTCTGCTGATCTGGATCAGGTGGCTACGGCGCTGGTGCGCGGCGCATTCGAATACCAGGGTCAGAAATGCTCGGCCGCTTCCAGGGCTTATATCCCGGCCTCCAAATGGCAGGACCTGGAGAAAAAGCTCAGGGACAATATTGCCATGATCAAAAAGGGAGATGTGCGCAATTTCTGCAATTTCGTCAATGCCGTGATCGATGAAAAGGCTTACGACAAGATCATGGGCTATATACAAAAAGCAAAGGACTCCTCCAAGGCGGAAATTATTGCCGGAGGCAACGGGGACAAATCGAAGGGATACTTCATTGACCCCACGGTGATCCTTACTTCCGATCCCCGTTTTGTGACCATGGAGGAAGAGATCTTCGGACCGGTGCTGACTATATACATCTATGAAGACGAGGATTACGAAAAGACCTTGCACCTTTGCGATGAAACATCGCCTTACGGGCTGACCGGGGCCATTTTCTCCAAAGACCGTACGGCCTTTGTCCGGGCCTGCCGCATCCTTCGATATGCCGCGGGTAACCTATACTACAATGACAAGCCGACCGGTTCCGTTGTGGGTCAGCAGCCATTCGGCGGGGCAAGGCGGTCAGGCACCAACGACAAAGCGGGAAGTTACATGAACCTGCTGCGCTGGATCAATCCGCGCTCGATCAAGGAAACATTCAATCCGCCCACTGACTTCAGGTATCCTTTCATGCACGAAGAACCATGCTACAGGGAAGAGGATTAATGGATACGCTACCATTTAACGTATAAGTTCTGCCGGTGGCGGGATTGTTATTGGGTAGTGGTATAAATTGCTGCAGGCTGGGGCCGGCCAATTAACGTGTAAGTTCTCCCCGCAAGGGTTTTTGCAGGAATTCTTTGAGACGATCAGAGGTGTATCCGTTGCCAAGCAAATACATCAGCTTGGTAACGGCAGCCTCGGTGGTCATGTCGTATCCGCTGACAACGCCGGTATTAACCAGCCATGCACTGGTCTCATATTTCCCCTGATCCACTGATCCTCCGCGGCACTGGCTGATGTTGCATACCAGCAAATCCCGGCCAATCGCATTTTTCAATTCCTCCGCGAACCAGTCGAGGTGAGGTGCGTTCCCTGCCCCGTAAGTTTCCATCACCACGGCTTTCAACCCGTCAATCGATAAGATCGCAGACACCACTGAACGACTGATTCCGGGAAACAGCTTCAGTACGGCAATGTTGTTGTCAAGCTGGGTATACACCCGGAGCTTATCCTCTGAAGCTTGTCCGATGGCAACTTCATTGTATTTGATGTGAACACCGGCGCGAGCTAAAACCGGATAATTCACCGACAAAAAGGCTTCAAAGTGTTCCGCATTGTGTTTGTGGGTGCGGTTTCCACGATACAGCTGAGATTCAAAGAAAACACAAACCTCCGGCACCACAGCTCTCCCCCCCTTTTTGGCTGCCGCAATCTCCAGGGCGGTGATAAAGTTTTCTTTCCCGTCAGTGCGGATCATTCCGATGGGGAGCTGAGATCCCGTAAAAACCACGGGTTTTGACAGGTTCTCCAGCATAAAGCTCAGGGCAGATGCCGTATAGGACATGGTATCCGAACCATGTAAAACCACAAAACCGTCATAGGCATCATAATGGGCTTCAATCATCCTGGCAAGCCGGATCCAGATCGACGGTTCCATGTTCGAAGAGTCGATTACAGGGTCAAACGAAATACTGTCGATTTGGTAATTGAACCGTTTGATCTCCGGGATCTGATCGGTGAGATGTTCAAAATCAAACGGGTTCAATACCCCGGTAACGGGGTCTTCCACCATGCCAATGGTGCCGCCCGTGTATATGACGAGTATGTGGGGTTTAGGGGTCATATTGTAAATTGGTTAGTCGGTTAGTCGGCGCTGACGCGCCTCCGGTTAGTCGAGGGCTATCGCCCTCTCCAGTTGTTAGTTTCGGCGCTTCGCGCCTGATAGTTGTTAGTTAGTCGAGGGCTATCGCGCCTCCAGTTAGTCGGCGCTGCGCGCCTCCAGTTGTTAGTTTCGGCGCTTCGCGCCTGTTAGTTGTTGGTTTCCATGGCCCGTGTGAACCAACAACCTGACAGCTTCATCCAGTGTTTTTGGGCAACCCCTACCGTTCCCAGCCCATGAGAACCAACAACCAACTAACAACCACCTGAGCCGTTTACCAGTCTATTGGCAGCTTCCCCTCAACTCCGCCCATGAGAACCAACAACCAACCCAAACATCCTCCGTGCATTGGCAGTGGTCACCTCAGCCACTTCCTCCACATCAACTCCTTTAATCTCTGCGATCCGCTCTGCGATATAGGACAGGTAGGCACTCTCATTTCTTTTTCCCCGGTAAGGAACGGGTGAAAGGAAGGGGGCATCCGTTTCCAGAATAAGATGCTTTAAATCCACCGCTTCAACCACCTCTGCCATCAGGCTGTTCTTATAAGTGACCACACCACCGATCCCCAGCATGAACCCCATGTCTGTCACTTTCCCGGCCTGTGCTGCATTTCCGGGAAAACAATGAAACACACCCGTCAGTGCAGGATCCTGCCTCGGAATGAGCACATCAAACAATTCATCCAGGGAGTTACGTGAATGCAGGATAAGGGGCAACGAATACTTTTTGGCCCAGTGAATATGGTGTTCCAGTGATTCCTTCTGCTCGGCGGCATAGGTTTTGTCCCAATACAGGTCAATGCCGGTTTCACCGACGGCAACAAATTCTCCTTTTTCCAGCCACTTTTCGATATTGGCCAGTTCAGTTTTATAGGTGGTCTTCACGGAGGTTGGATGAA
>PWHO01000119.1 GCA_003555385.1 Bacteroidales bacterium | reverse complement strand
TTTTATGGATCATGACAAAAACCCTTTCGTGTAATTGATGTGCTTTTCAAACCACCAATTTACAAAAAAACAGGCATACATTCAGTGCATCCGGTCAAACCGTTTTAACACCGGCAGTGCAATCATTTCCCGTTTATACTGCAGCAATTTGCTGACGGGGAGAATTACCAATCATCAGGCAGCAGCAACTTCCTGCCGTTGTTGTTGCAGACGGCCCAGGATAATGGCGAGCACGGCGCAAATCACCAGGCAAGAACCTGCAATAAAGAAAGACAGCCGGTGGCTGCCACTGTTGGCGAACAGGGTTTGCGACAACCTGCTGAACACAAATCCGCCCACGCCCCATGCCGTAAGTACCATCCCATAATTGACCCCGAAGTTCTTCATCCCCCAGAATACCTTGGTAAAAGTGGGAAACAGGGAGAGGTTGGTGCCAAAATTAAACCCAATGAAGGTGGCAAACAGCACAATCAGCAGGGCCGAGGTTTGGTCGCCAATCAAAAAGGCCGCCAAAAACATCAGGCTGGCCTGGAAAACCAGCAGGATAAAGAGCGTCAGTACACGTCCGATCTTGTCAGAAATAAAGCCGGCAATGATACGCCCGGAGGCATTCCCCACGGCAATAACCGCCACAGCCAGGAAAGCGGCTTCTCCCAGGCTGTTCTGGGCCATCCCGGAAATACTGCCGATCACCATCAGCCCGGCACCCGAACCGATAAACAAAATGAACCAAACCAGGTAGAAAGAAGGCAGCTTCAACACTTTGGAGGGGCCTAAATTCAGCCCGCTGCCATGGGCGATTACTTTTTCAGGACGAAGTTTCGGAGACTCCGGCGGAATATAGGATGCCGGAGGGTTCTTCAGAAAGGTGGAGGCTGTGGTCACAATGATCATAAAGGCAATGCCCAAAATGAGCATGGTGTTATGGATCCCGTAGGCACCCACCAGCCAGGTAGCAAGAGGTGCGATATACACCGGGGCAATGCCGAACCCGGAGACCACAATTCCGGCAATCAGACCGCTTTTGGATGCGGGGAACCATTTAAATGCCGGCGGAGTGGCCGAAGCATAGCCAAAGCCGATACCAATGCCGGCCAGCACACCGAAGCCCAGCACCCAGAGCGCATAGCTTGTGGTGAAATACAACAGGGTAAAACCGGCACCCACAAGCAATCCTCCGATGGCAGCGGTAACTCCGGGGCCTTTTTTATCCTGTATCCGCCCGGCAAGAATCATCGTGAAGGCGAAAACCAGGATACATACTGCGTATGGATCATTCAGGGCGGCTACATTCCAGTCGAATCCTCCTTCTCCGCCTTTGAGCATGGATTCATAAATGGCGTCTTTGAAAATACTCCAGGAATAGAGGACGCCAAGGGCAAGGTTAATGGTGAGGCCGGCAATTACGACCGCCCAGCCACGGTTCGGGGTTGTAACAGAAGTCATTGTTTCAGAAAGGGGTATTGATTAACTAGTGATGGGGTATGTTTTGAAAAAACGAGGCAAATATACATGAAATCCCGTCACCCCGCTAAAAAAAACCGCCGGGACAAATCTACCCCAGCGGTCTGTGCGTGCTTTACAATAAATTACCGGATAATCAGCCTGTATTGTTTCAATTGCCTTTTTTCCGTATCCATCAGCTGCACAATGTAAACCCCGGCAGGAAACCCTGACACATCAATTGCGTGATGCAACAAAGGAGAGGCATTTTCTGCCACCAAAGATCCGTTAAGGTTATAAATCCTGACTGCCATGGGGTGGTCTGATTCTATGTACACCCTGTGTCCTGCGGGATTGGGGTAGATTCTCACCTTACCTTCCGTCAGATCCGGAACACTTGTGTCATCCACAATGGTAATATCAAGGCTTCCACGGGCGCTGCACCCCAGTGGGTTGGTCACCCATACGGAATAAGTCCCCGATTCATCAACTACAATGGTTTGGGTGGTATCACTGGTGTTCCAGAGGAAGGCACTTCCCTCATTGCCGGCATCAAGGGTTTTTGTGTTGTCGGCATTGTCTCTGGCTTCAATATCCACCACAGGTGTTTCCGCTTCTGTCAGGGGACGTTCGGCCAAATCACTGCTGCGGCCAAAGCTTTCCACCTGAATATTGTACAGCCAATAATAAAATTCTTCCGGAACCGCCGCACTGCTTCCCGTAATGGACATGACGCCGGGAATGCCGTAAGGGTAGGGATCATCCGTGTTTTCATTGTTGCGATATATTGTGGCACCGTCGGTATAAGAAATATGGATACGGTAATCACCAGGCTCAGGAACACTGAGGTTAAGCTGGTATTCCCTGCCGGCATCCTCCGGATCATTTCCGGCCCCGACCTCTGCACTGGCCGGCTCCCTGGTCGCTTCCAGCGCCAGGGTGGTTTCAGAAACCACCTGGCTGGTGTGGGCATCTTCAATCCATATCCTGACCTCACCCGGCCAGCCAATGTAGAGGGTGGCGGATTTAAGCGTCAGGGGCACATGGGTGGTGATGAAAGGGGTGGCTGTGGCCTGATGATAGCCACCTCCCGTCCAGGGTTCATCATCTTTGGAAAGCGGGCCAATGGAGTCGCGCATGGTGTTAATTCCCGCATAATAGATTTCCTCTTCCGGAATATAAGTGGTAGTAGCCTGCCCTATGGCCAGCAACTCGCCGCCTTCGGGTGCATCATACCAGAATACCGTTTCGTGGGGGCCGGGGTTAAGCGTAACATAATCCAGTCCATCACACAATACTGCGTGTACGTCTTCCACTTCTTCCAGGGGAAGGGTCGCAAAGGCATACTCCAGACTGTCGTTCAGCGGATTGACATCCCCTTCCACATTAAGTGAAGCCGAAACGACATACTCTTTCCCGGGCGTAGTGGAAAATGCCTGGCTGAACTGCAACACACGACTTTCCCCGGCAGGAATTCCGGTCAGGAAATTCTGATCCATTGCCACAACCAGCTCCCCGTCATGGTAAATTTCAGCGCCAAGCCGCACCTCTTCCAGGGGCTGCTGTCCACGATTCCTGACTTTCAGCTCAAGCCGTTCATTTGCTCCGGCACGCACGGCATCTTCCAAAGGATACACCGCTGCCTCCATTCCCGCGTCCGTTACAGGGCGGGTAAACTCCAACAGGTAATCCTGAGTTTCCCCGGCTTCATAGGTGCCGCATGCTGTTACGTCATCCGGGTCACTGGTTTCTTTGACAACGATACGAAGATGTGCGCGCGATTCGGGTCTGACCCATCCGGGAACGCTAACCTCTCCCTCAAAATAGCCTGTTTCAGAAATCACGTCCGATACGGCCACCAGCTCTTCTTCCTCAAACACCCCGTTGGTATTCCAGTCAGCAAAAATTTTCACGATGCGGTCATTTTCTTCATCGCAGGTGCCTGTCTCCACACGGAACGGATAACTTTCGCCCGGAGTGAGCAAGTGGGCCTCCGTGGTAAAATCCCTGTATGTATGGCATCCCTCATCAGTCTGGGTGTCTATGGTATGTAGCTGAAAACCATCGATGCGGGTATCCCGGTCATTTTCCGCATAAGACTCACACACCTGGACGCCGCCCACACCGCTGGCGACCAGAGAAAAGACCTGAGCGTCGTTTCTGAGGCCATCTTTGTGAGACACTGATACCGTATAGGCTTTGCCGGGAACGGGATCCTCAATAACCACCTGCTCAATATTATCCACCAGGTTGTCTCCCGTGGTGGCAGGTTCTGCGGGATTCTCCACATCCAGCACCCAGGGTTTCCAGGTTTCTTCATCCGAAGATATTCTGAGATCCAAATCGTTGATCAGCCTGGGGTTCCGGTTGTTCAGCATATGTCCGCCGTAAGAGACCGGCCTGGCTTCCGGATCGGTCCAGGCGATGGTAATGACCATTGGCCCGCCGGGGGCAGCCACGAATTCTTTGTGGATGGTGTCGCCTTCGTGCAAAACCATTTCTGATATTTGGTGGGTTCCTTCCTCATTGGTGATCACTCCGGCTGCCCGCTCCATATTGGCCAACCCCCAGCCATGGATATAATCAGGGCCTGAACCTCCGGTCTGATCGGCAGTATGGCAGGCAAGCCCCCTGAGGGTGGAGCTCAGCATAAATGTGTCGTTCAACGCAAAATAATGTTCCTGCAATAAAAACAAAGAAGCCGCCAGACTGGGTGCTGACATGGAGGTACCGCTGGACGAGCGGTAGGCATCATCAGCATTGGTGCCGGCAGAATGCAAGTCTCGGCCGTCAGCCACCAGGTCAGGTTTGATACGGCCGTCATCGGTGGGGCCCCAGCTGCTGAAAACGGCAATTTCCACCTCATTTGGCCCTGTGTACCCATCGGGCAGCGATTCCACGGCACCAACAACCAAAATATTTTTGGCGTTGCCGTAAGTAGGAATAATGTTATACGCGTCGTTACTGGAAACCGATCCCTCTTCCCTTTCTTCAATCAGCTCCCAGTCTCTGTTGATGTTTCGCCGCCAATAGGGCTCGCCCACAGGAGGGCCATTGTCATTGCGCTTGTTGCCGGCAGATTTTACGATCAAATAATAGGGCGCATTGTAGGAGATCTTGTCCCACTCCTGTGCCCTGTCATTGTAGTATCCCAGCCTGTAATCTTCATAAGTACTGATATTAACATCCCCATACCATTCCCAGTTGGGGTCATCCGCTGTTCCATCCCTGTCTGAATTATACCGCCACCCTGTAATGGTACCGTAAGAGTGATTGGACACAAGGAGTTCAGATGCGGCCTCTGACATCTCAGCCACATCATCGCTCCAGTCCCACACTTTCAATGAAGGTGCTTCGAAAGCCATTCCCTTTGCTTCCGGGTCAAGACCGGCGGCAATCATGGTTCCCGCCACATGGGTGGAGTGGGCACTTGTACTTGACGGGTCGTCCATGGTGCGGATCCGCCCGGCAAACTCCCTGTGGGTGACCCTTACCCGCCCGGAGTCCCACATACCCAAACGGTCTTCCATAAAGGGAGAGGAGCCACTCAGGTTCAGGCCGAAAGCAGCTCCCGGCCAAAGCTGATCTGTCCGAATGGATGCAGCCGCCACCGCATTGTGGGTGGTGTAATAAACCGGCAGGCCTCCTTCATCGAGCCGCTGTAATTCTATTACAACTCCTTCGGCATCTTTTGTATAAAGCGGCCAACCTTTTTCCCTGGCCACACGAAAGGCTTCCAGGCGATCGTTGCGGGATCTTTCCCTGGCAATTTCAGAAAACTCAATAAGTAACTGGTGCCTGTCAGCAAGGTTAAGGGCTTTTTCAACCGGGTTTCCGCCTGAAGCCGGATGATTCAACAATAATAACG
>PWHO01000269.1 GCA_003555385.1 Bacteroidales bacterium | reverse complement strand
CGATATTCTGAACCTGGCCAGCCGGATACAGGAATCAGTAAAAAAACACTTCGGGGTCACACTGGAACCCGAAGTGAACATTGTGTAAGCTTAATCGATGATGAAACAACGAGATACCCTGATCAATAAACTGGAGAAGGCAGGAGCGGTAACGGTTATCGCTGTATGGATTCTGAGGATCTTCCTGGGGCCGGTGCTGAATTTCGCGCTGCTGGTAACCACCACCCTGCTGGCCATCTACTACCTGTGGTTTGGTTTTTTCATCTTTAACAAACTCCAGCCCCTTCAGCTTCTTTACATGGAAGTCCGGCAATCCATCACCCCATTCCGGATCATCCCCACCATTCTCATGGGGATCATTTCCTCCTATGCATTGATTTCCGTATTATTCGGATTCTTTTTTTATCCAGGGATGCAGTTCATGCTGGCATCCGCGCTGATCCTGCTTGTGGTGTTCACAGGTGTAATGATCGGCATTCAGTACATCAAGAAGAAATTCGACCCCCTTTGCCCCCGAATGTACATCAGGGCAGCCGGACTCATCATTATTTTACTGATCCTTTGGGCACCTCCCGTAGAAGACAGGTTAAACATACTGTTCAGTGATCATCCCGAGTTCATCGAAGCCTACCTTGACTATAGGGAAAACCCAGACGATCCGGAAAACATCCAGCGCCTCAGGGAGCAAAGAAGCCGGTTCAGGTAGCTTTACCATTCATCCAGCCTCATCTCCTTTTTGATCCTTTCAATCCGCTCAAGCAATTCGGCACGCTTTCCTTCATAATCCTTTGTATCCTCCAGGTAGCCAGGGCATCCGAAGTAAAACTTGATTTTCGGCTCCGTGCCCGAGGGCCGCATGGTGATGCGGGTCCCATCTTCCAGGATAAACTGGAGCACATTGGATTTGGGAAGTTCAATTTGCGTAATCTCATTGAGAAATATATCCCTGTCGGTACCTTCCTGGTAATCCAGCACACGAGCCAGGGCCTTCCCATCCAGGCTTTCCGGAGGGTTATTACGGAAGCTATCCATCATCTCCCGGATCTCCTCAACGCCTTCAATCCCCTTCCTGGTGATCGACAACAGGCCTTCAACCCACAAACCATACTCCTCGTAAATCTGCACCATCAACTTATACAGCCCCATCCCTTTCTCACGGGCCCAGGCTGCCGTCTCCGCGATCATACAGCAAGCAATAACCGCATCCTTATCACGCACAATATCTCCCACCAAAAACCCGTAACTCTCTTCACCACCACACAGGAATCGCTGCTTACCTTCCCGCTGCCGGATCACTTCGGCAATGTACTTGAACCCCGTCAGCACATTCACAGATTCCACGTTAAAAGAGGCGGCTATTTCAGAAAGCAACTCTGTGGTCACAATGGTTTTGACAATATAGTCACCGGAAGCAAGCCGGTTTTGCTCCTTCATTTGCTTCAGCACATAATAGGTAAGGATGGCGGCCATCTGGTTTCCGTTGAGCAACATAAAGTTGCCTGACGGATCCTTGATCGCAACACCAAGGCGATCCCCGTCAGGATCCGTTGCCATCACCAAATCGGCATTCACACTGCGGGCCTTGTCAAGTGCCATCTCAAAGGCCGCTGCCTCTTCCGGATTGGGCGATGCCACGGTCGGAAAAGCCCCGTCAGTCTCGTCCTGTTCGGGCACGTTATAGACCCGTCGGAACCCGAATGCCTTCAGTGCCGCTGGAATGATTTTAACCGTTGTCCCGTGAATGGGGGTGAAAACAATACGCAAATCTTTATGGCACTTTACCACTTCAGGGAGCAAAGACAACGTGCGCAACCGTTCCAGGTAAATCTGGTCGAAAGCATCATCGAGTATTTTAATCTTCGCCTCTTTGGCATTGAACCGGATCTGATCCGCCGTAATCTTTTCCACTTCCCGGATCACATTCTTGTCATGGGGGGCCACCAGCTGGCCACCGTCTTCCCCATATACCTTATATCCGTTATACTCTTTCGGATTGTGGGATGCAGTGATAACCACCCCCGCCTGGCACTTCAACTCCCTCACGGTAAAAGACAAAAGCGGAACCGGGCGCAGATTGTCAAAAAGGTACACTCCAATGCCATTGGCAGATAAGACTTCGGCCGTCACATGGGCGAAGTAAGCGCTGTTATGCCGGCAATCATAAGCAATGGCCACGTGCAGATCTTTCCCCGGAAATTCCTGACGCAGGTAATTGGCCAGTCCCTGGGTGGCCATACCAACCGTATACCTGTTCATACGGTTGGTACCCACACCCATGATGCCACGCAATCCGCCCGTACCAAATTCCAGGTGACGGTAAAAGGCCTCTTCAAGTGCCTTAGGATCTTCATCCATCATTTTTTTGACTTCCCTCCGGGTTTCATGGTCAAAACTTTCATTCAGCCATATCCGGGCTCTTTCAAGAATTTTTGGATCAATTTTTTTCATCGCATCAATATTTTTTCAGACAACCCCTGCAATAAGGCGCAACTTCAGCAACCTGTTACCGGTTGCGCTTACTGCTGGGACTCATCTTATGTTCACGGCGCATTTCAAAAATATCAGTTGAAATAGACCAGTCACCGATCAGGTGTTTGGCAAAATAATCAGCCGTCAGCCAGAAGTTGTATTCATTGTAAGGACCGTAACCGTGACGCTGTCCGGTAAAAATAAACATGTCAAAGCGTTTATTTGCCTTAATGAGTGCGTCAGCCATACGGTAAGTGTTCGCCGGATTCACGTTATTGTCGCGATCACCCGTTGTCAGCAACAACTTTCCTTTGAGGTTTTTCGCCAGTTCGGAATTGGTTTCAATGTCATAGACAAACTTCACCTCACCTTCGTTGTTCACGATCTCTTTTACACCATGGTGCTTTTCACTCCACCAGCGGTTATAAATATTATTTTCATGGTTTCCGGCACTGGAAACGGCCACTTTAAAAAAGTCAGGGTATTGCAGCATGGCGGCAGTAGACATGAAACCACCACCGGAGTGTCCGAAGATACCGACTTTATCAATATCGACAAAATCGTGCCTGTCGGCCAGCTGTTCTGCTGCATACTTCTTATCAGCCAGCCCGTAGTCGCGCAGATCGCCATATCCGTAGTTGTGATACCACTTGGAACGGTTGGGGTGACCTCCCCGGTTACCAATACTTACAACGATAAAGCCCAGCTGCGCCAGACGGTCCGTGCGGTTCATCGCCGAAGAGAACCTGGCATTGACCGCTTCGGTTTGAGGGCCGGGATATACATACATAATAATCGGATATTTTTTATTGGGGTCAAAATCAAAGGGTTTATACATTACCCCGTAAAGATCAGTCACCCCGTCAGCCGCCTTCACCGAATAAGGTTCAGGAAACTGATATCCTGCATTTTTAAGGTTCGAAAGATCGGCTGTTTCCAGCTCCATGACCAGTTCGCCCCGGTTGTTCCGTATTTCTGAGCGGGGCACTGCGTCTACCCTGGAGTAATTATTCACAAAATAGTTGTAGGAGTCACTCATCACAGACTGGTGGTCATAATTCCCCGGGTTGAGCAAACGCAATCCGCTGCCGTCCAGGTTTACACGATAGGTGTGCCCGTAATAAGGGTTCTCCCCTTCTTCCCGGCCCATGGCCACAAAATACATCACACGGTTTCTTTCATCCACTTCAAGGATACGGTTGGCATGCCAGGGGCCGGTAGTGATCTGCTGCTGCATATTGCCGTCGGCGTCATACAGGTATAAATGGGCCCAGCCGTCCCGCTCCGACCATTGAATGATCTCACCCGTATTGCGGATCAGATGAGGAGAACGGGTATCCACATAGGTGTTCATGCGCTCTTCGATCAGCACATTCACCTCTTTCGTTTCCAGGTTTACACGACACACATCATAACGTTTCAGATCGCGGCTGATGCGCGTAAAATACAGTTCATCCGATTCGGGTGAAAGCCAGATGGCCGGTGTATGGTCTTCCAGCTGCTCCTTATTGGAGCGGGGCATCCGCGGAACGGAGAGGGTCTGATTCTTGAAAGCCACCACAGGGATGGTATCTCCTGCCTGTTCTTCCATATCAAACACCCATAATTCAGATTCAGCAGGGTGCTCTTCACCCGGCATCTGGTATTTATAGGACTGCAGCTCAGGACGGGGATCAGAGAGGGAATTGATCACCCAGAAAAAACTGATCTCACGGGTGTCGTTGCGGGTCAGGGCAAAACGACGGGAATCGGGCGACCATAGAATATATGCACCACGACGTTTTTCCCGCTCTTCCTGGATTTTCTCCTCGTCATCATTCATATCAGGAACATAACCGCCGCCAAAGGCATAATACATTTTACCCTCGGTGGTAAGCTGATGTTCCACAATGGTGGAATCATTCTCGTCTTCAAGGGCTTTCAGGTAGTTCTCCTTGTCCATCCAGAACAGGTTGAAATCACGGGAGAAAACCACGTAGGTGCTGTCTGGCGACACATTGGCCCAGCTGGCCGGCTCGGGCTCTTCCTCTTCTTCTATCTCATACAATTCGCCGGTGGACATATTGTATTCCAGGAAAAACTTCTTCTCCTGCTCACGGGTCGGACGTGGACGATCTTCCTCTTCTTCAATTTCCATGTCGTCTTCTTCCTCGCCATTCTCTTCATCACCATTCTCTTCATCACCATTCTCTTCCTCACCATTCTCTTCCTCCTCTTCTTCCACTTCCATGATCTGCTGACTGGTCACGGTAAAACGAAAGTACTGGTCATTCCGTACAAATTCCGGCCGTATCCTGGGCAGGTTCTGATGGTCATACGGATCAGTGGTAATCAGGGTCAGCTGCCTGGCCATCTCATGGTTGTCAAATAAAGGTTCTTTGGTTTCCTCTTCCAGGTCAACCAAATAATAAAACGTACCGTCCGAACTCCGGTAATTGTACCAGAACTTATCTCCAGTCTTCATCCAGTTTGGGGAAACCGTGGTACTGAAAACCATACGATTAATCTTGGTTGGTGAGAAACGTTCAGCCATACGGTAGTTGCTCTTCGTAACCGGCTCATTTTTTGCGGAGACATTGCCGGCAAGCAACAATCCCGTCATCAAAACAAATAAAACTGCTGATTTTTTCAGAAAACACATAGATTTAGAGTTAAATTAAAAGAAGATTGATATTCGGATGCTATATTAGGCAAAAAAAACGAAAAACACCCGCCGGTAAAACGAAAAAAGGCCATTCCTGAAACAAGAATGACCTTTTAGTGCCCGGAGCAGGACTCGAACCTGCACGATGTTACCATCACTAGTCCCTGAAACTAGCGCGTCTACCAATTTCGCCATCCGGGCAATAATTTGCTG